>CABHPA010000171.1 GCA_902168245.1 Candidatus Melainabacteria bacterium | reverse complement strand
CGGCAGCGTCAGATGTGTATAAGAGACAGCACCAGCGCGCCAATCAGCCCCCCGGCGGCGGCTCCCAGCGCCCCAGCGGTTAATGCGCCCACCAGCGGCCCGGCCACCAGCAAGCCGCTGCCGGGTAAAATAATATTGCCCACCAGGGTCAGCCCGCCAATAACCGCGCCCAGAATCCCGCCGGACAATGAACCCACCGTGGCGCCTTCCGGGGCCTTGGTGTTCTCTTGCGGCGCAAAATACTGGTGATGCGTATTTTCGGACATCAGTACGCTGATATCGTCCTCCTGATAGCCACGATCGTTCAGCGCCTCAACCAGCGCGGAAAACTCCCGGTAAGAGGCAAACAGAGCGGAAATCTGGTCGTACTCGTTCTTTTTGTGCGGATGATGATGTTCCATGGCATGCGCGTCCTTTCTGGCGTTGCATTGAGTGGATGACAGGAATGGAATCCGATGGATGGAATGATGAGCCTGGATCAAAAATGGGTCAAATGGCTTAAAAAGAAGTGTGCCGGGCCAATGGCGTTGGCAGTCCTCTCCCCCGGTTCGGGCCAGTTGCAGGCGCTCCGCAAAACAGGCGAATTTCTATTCTCCCTGATTTAAGGGTACCCTAGGACGGCGAAAGCTCCCATTCCCCAGCCTGCTAGTTTCTCATCCGCAAAAGACGATCCGATAGGTCGGTTCTTGCCAACAGCGTCCCCTTATGCAAACGACCGGCGACTATTGAAACCGGGCCGGAAATTGCGCGGGCCGCTGCACCGGAACGGGTAGAGGCGTTGGCCTGAACGCCATTGGGGCAAGTGACACCGGGGAGGACTGCAACGGCTGCTGCTGCTGGCACTGATATCGATACGCGGTCAGGAAGCGGTTCAACAAGCCCAGCCCAAAGCCGGTTCCTAAAATGCCCACGCCCAGCGGGGCCGCCACATGCAGCGCCTTGGCCCGCAAGGGAGCCTGCATGTTCCGGGCCGCCGTTTTCAGTATCGCGTCCGACAGGCGGTCAAGTTGAAGTTCTTTAGCAGAAAGGGGCAAGTGGTGCTGAGCGGCCGCCTTTTGCAAGGCGTCTTGCGCGATTTCCGAAAGACTCATAACTTGCTTCTGGGCAGATTGGGACTCTTTTTTGAGAATTCCCCGGAACAGGCCCGGCATGGTTTTGAGCATGCCCTTTTGCAACAGTTCCTGCCCAAACAGAATGTACAGGAAAACGACCGGCAGGCGGCACAAGGTCTCCAGCCGCTCATAACGGTCTCGCGCGGAATCCAGGTAAGGGAACATAGATGTCAGCATAATTGCCCCCAGCAAGCCTCGGCCAATGCTATAACGGCTTCCCTTGGAAAAATCGAAATCAAAACGCTTCACGCCACTGTGCAGCAGGGTTTGCATCCCCTTGGGCAACCGATGCCCGAACCGGGCCAGCGCCAGCGATCCCGCCATCAGGCCGCCAAAAGCCATCAACACCTGAGCAATGCGATTGCGGGATTTTCTCACCTGCGGGCTGTTCCGCGCATCGCCACGCATTTGCCCCTGCCGCAGGTTCACCACGTCAATAAATCGATCCTTTTGGAAGAAATGGGCCGTCAGCAGGTTCTTGCCATAATTCACCAGCGATTCGCCCAAAAGCCCGATGGCCCCGATGGTGGCGATAATCACCGCTGCCTTCACCGGCACGGCCCTCGCCGCCTCTGCCTTGGAAAGTTTCTCCACAGGGCGGGTGAGCAGCTTGCGATCCAGCCGGGCCTGCCCTCCGGCTGCGGCATGAAACAGCCGAGCCAGCTTGGGGCCGCCCCAAAACGGCAGAAAATACGCCATGGCCGATTCCATGAATTCCAAAAAGCTGACCTCCAGCCCTTCCACCAAGGTGCGGGATACCACCAGCTTGGGGAGCCAGCCCACCCCGGTGTCCTGCGCAAATTTCGTCACCGGCCCGCCGCCCTGACCTTCCTGATGGGAAATTACCCTGCCCAGCGCGCGATAAGCGACGGGCGCTTTGGCCCGTCGGAGCAAATCATTCGCGATGGCACCTTGAAAATGGCTGACCTGGGACACGCGGGTGGTTTTCCTTCCGGTTGTTGTTCGGGGAGAACTGGCGAGATCAAGTAGAAGATGCTCAGGAAAGATAGAGGATTAAATGGATCAAATAAGAAAGTGAAAGGAGGAAGTGAAAGGCAAAATTGCCTGCATTGGAAACTTTGTTATACGAAAACCAACGGAGGCCGCTTTGTGCGGAAACTAGCCGATAAAGCCCCCACAGAGAAGCCGACGGTATCTACAAAAAATGGGTGCGACTCTTTATTCGCCACTAGCCACGCACTCGCCCCCGGCAACCAGAGTTCGCGCTAAAAACAGGGTGCCTTCAACCGGCGTGTCGTAATAGGGCGCAATCGGCACGAATCCCGCCTTCCGGTAGAGCGAAATCGCCTGCGCCATGGAGGGCAAGGTGTCCAGACGCATCTCGCGATACCCGATTCGGCCAGCCTCGTTAATAATGGCCTCCACCAGCGCGCGTCCCAGCCCCAGGCCGCGCCCTTCGGGAGATACATAGAGCCGCTTCATCTCGCAGCAGCCGTCAACCGCAATGGGCCTGAGACCCACACAGCCCAGCGGCTCGCCGTCCAGGCTTTTCGCCAATAGCAGTTCCCCTGCCGGTGGCGCGTACTTGCCCGGCATGCCCGCCAATTCCGAGGCAAAGTCCTGATAGGCAAGGTCTATCGGCAACGAGGCGGCATAGGCTTCAAACAAGCGGCCCACTGTCTCCAGATCGCCATGCGATCGGACGGGCCGGATATGAAATGCGATTTCAGGCATGTCGCCATATTAACTGAAAGCGGTTTTCGATTCAAACCGGCCCGCGCGCCATGCCCGTTACAAGCCGAAACCCCGCATTTTTGACCTGCCTTGCCAATGACGGCCTGCTTTGGCGTTACGTATGCCGTTTATTTCGTAACCGGCGACCCAACAGGTTTAAAGACCACCCCGAACGGGAACAACCACAAACAGGTATCTTATTTTCTCTCGCGCTATTGATCGATCTTTCGTCCCGACGGATCAGAAGTTTTTTGTAGTGGAAATCTTTGTTGAGGAGCCCGCCTTTATGTCGCTTCATTCCCATTCCATGAACATGCAACGGAATGCCCAGGCGGAAGTCGAGGGTTTGCCCATCCAGCTTGAGCCGGTCGCACAGGAGGCTTTGCCTTGCCACGCGCAGCCGGTGGAAGCCTGCCTTTCCATGTTTGGCAGTTCCCTGAACGGTTTAAGCGATGAAGAGGCGGCCGCCCGATTGCAGGCGCAGGGCAAAACCCAGAAACAGCAAAAGCCAAGCGGGGTAATGGCGCCCAAGGTGTTGTTGGGCGGGCTGAAAAAGATGGTTTCCCTGTTGTTCATCGGCGCGGCGGGTTTGTCTTTCATGATGAGCAAACCCACAGAAGGCTTGCTGATCCTGGTGGCCATGCTGGCCAATGGGGGCATCCAGGGGCTGATCCAGTGGAAATCGATGCAGAACCGGGCCGCCCTGTCGGAGCATGACGACATTCGCTGCATGGTGAGGAGAAACGGGAAAAGCCAGACGGTTAACGCCAGCGAGCTGGTCAGCGGGGATATCCTGCTGATTGAAAACGGGCAGGTGATGCCCGCCGACGCCCGGCTGATTTCCAGCTACCAGATCCAGGCGGATGAATCCCTGCTCACCGGGGAATCGGTGCTAGTGCCTAAAAACGCCAACGAGACCCTGCACCCGTTAGAAGACGTGACCGCCCAGAGCAACATGCTGTTTGCGGGAACCATCGTCAAAACCGGTAAGGGGGAAGCCCTGATTACCGCGCTGGGAGCGGACACGGTAATGGGCAAAATCGCCAGCCTGGCCCAGACCACGGAAAAGCGGGAATCCCCCTTCACCCGCAAGTTGAACGGGCTGTCCGTCAAAATTTTTATGGCCGTCATGCTGTTAGCCACCATTACGGCGGGCGTGGGGTATTACCGGCACATGCCCGTCCCCCAACTGGTTCAGCTTGCCCTCATGATGGGCATCGCCGCGTTCCCGGAAACCATTTCGGGGCTGGCCAGCCTGGTGATATCGCTGGCCATCGGTCGGCTGAACGGCAAAAAGGTGCTGGTCAAGCATTTTCAGGCGCTGGAAACCATCGGCGACGTGCAGGTGGTCTGTAGCGACAAGACCGGCACCCTGACCGAAAACTACCTGATTTTTGACCAGTTGTTCCTGCCCGTGCTGGGCGCCATTCCCTATGACCCGCAATGGCAGAACGGCCAGGGGATTCCCTGCAAGGCGGTGGAGGAATTCCTGCGCATCGGGCGGCTGAACAACGGCACCATGGTGGAAGGGCTTCGCAGCCCGCTGATGGGAGACCCCATTGATGTGGCCCTGTACCGGGCCGCCCCGGCCATGCTGGAAGCAGGATACCATCCCCGGCTGAGCATCCCGTTCGATCCAGTCAACCTGCGTTCGGCCACCTTATGCGAAAACCCGGACGGGCAAATCATCTCCATGATTAAGGGCGCGCCGGAATCGATCATGGAAATCTGCAAGTACTTTATGAAGCCCGACGGCGGCATCGGGGAACTCTCGCTCACCCAGCGCAGCGAATTCCTGTTGTTTAACCGCAAGCTGGCCTACGAGAACAACCTGCGGGTGATTGGGTTCGCCCAAAAGCCCATGGTGGAGGATGACGCCACCGGCCCTTACCGGGACGCCATATTCGTGGGCTGGGTGTGCTTGCTGGACCCGCCGAAACCCGGCGTGGTGGAAGCTGTGACCGCTCTGCAAAATACCGGCGCCCGCCTGATTATGATTACCGGCGACCAGAAACCCACCGCCGAAATTACCGCGCGGGAGCTGGGCATTATCCGTCGCAATGCCGACGAAGTCTGGCTGCGCTCGGATCTGGAGGCGTCGGAATTGCCTGAAATTCCGGACACGGTTCGGGTGTTCGCCCGCACCAAGCCGGAAGAGAAACTGGCCATTGTGGAATCCCTGCAAAAAAGCGGCCAAGTGGTAGCCATGGTGGGAGATGGGGTAAACGATTCCCCCGCCCTGCAAAAAAGCGACGTGGCCATTGCCATGGGACTGCAAGGCTCCAACGCGGCCAAGGACAGCGCCGACATCATCCTGATGAACGATCGGCTGGAAGGCATTATGCACACCATTGTGGAAAGCCGGATCCTGCGCCGCAAAATCCAGTCCTGTATTCGCTACCTGTTAAGCTGCAACCTGGGGCTGGTTCTGTTTGTGGCCGCAGCCACCATCGGCGGACTGGGCATGCCAGTGACGATCATCCAGATGCTGTGGCTGAACCTGCTGATTGTTTCCATTCCCGCCCTGGTGCTGGCCATTGAGCCGGTGAACGAGGCGGATTTCATGCCCTCCGCCACCGAACTAGCGGAACCAGAGGAAGACGAACGGAAACCGGCGCGCTTCCGGCCCCAAAAAGCCAAAGCGGAACCCGCCGAAAAGGCGCACACCCATGAGCCGCTGAGCGCCACGCATCTGTTTTTAGTGGTCTACTGGGCCATCCTGATGGGCATGGCCGGGCTGGGCGCTTACTTCTTATGCGCCATGGCCCTGAAATTACCGGCAACCACCGCCGGAACCGCCGCATTCTGCACCCTGGCCCTGGCCCAGACCCTGAACCTGTTTAACGTACAGGCATTGAACGCCGGGGAAAACCGCCGCGCCTTCCTGCGGGAACTCACCAGCACCCCCATCACCTGGCTGGTGATCGGCATTGCGCTGGCGCTTCAGGCCGTAGCCGTTTACGTGCCGGGCGTCAACACGCTGATGGGCACCGTGCCGCTGCCTCTGCTGGCCGCCACATTGCCTGCGCTGCTGGGCGGCGGGGTCATCCTGTTCTCGTTAAAGACCATGAAAGTGTAAGCCGCCGGAAAGCCAGCATAGTGCTCCAACCTCAAGAAGCCGGTTCCTTCCGGCCGGTAGTTCGGCAATCGGCAAGGCTTGATGCCGGGCTAGTAGGTGACGGGCGTGATGGTCTCTAGCACATCCACCCGCAATTCATTCGCCGCTTGCGGAATCAGTTGCAGGATAAACTGGTAGCCCAGCACCTCGGCAGGCACCATGGATTCCAAAAACTGCAAATGCCTAGCGCTTTCATCCGCGTTTAACGTGGAGGACGCCTCCGGGTCGCGCGGGCTTAAATAAACATCCACCACGCTATTGCCGTCGCTGTCGGGCAGGCCAAGCACCCCAAACTTCATTTTGACCGTGCCGCTCAGCCGGTACGCCTGATAAAACGCCTTGGCGATTTGCAGCAATTGCCGATCATATTTTTTGCCAATTAAAACTTCGGACATAATCGATAGAACTCCTTCTTAACACTGAAAACCGCCGTAGACCGCTTCGCCTTTGGCCACAGCAGGCTTAACGGCGCGGGGACCGTGATTAATGCAGGTGGGGAAACAGGTAGTAATGGGCCATCACCAGGGCGGCCACCCCGAACAGAATGGTGAAATAGGTTCGGATCGCTTCTCCCAGCGTAAAGTCCTCGCGGGAAACACGAGGATAGTGCTGAACCGTCGAATAGGCAGAATGGATCATTCTCATGGCGTTTCACTCCTCCATGGCGTTTCACTCGCTGTTTACAGAGTCACATCAGGCGCTTTGCAGATGGGTTGGAACCGTGCTGTTTCACTCAGGCCAGGGCTGGAAACCGAATGGTGTTTTCTCTGGACTCATATCCGCAACGGTTTCAAAAACAGGGCCAACCCATAGGCCACCGGAACTTCACTCTCCCGTGCGTGTCCCCTTGCGTATCATTGATACACCGCTGAATGATGAACGCAACTCTTTTGGTATTATGTAGCAAGTGGAGATACAAAGGGTATTCTCTAGGTGGGTAATCCTGCGCGCCTCACAAATCCCTCTCCTAGCGCCACCATTCCCACCAACCGGATGATTCCTCATTGAGAAGCCCGCCCTGGAACAGTCATCGGCATCCTCACGCCGAGCGAGGCTCTTCAGGGCGACCAGCTAAACCAGGAGGGATCCCATCCGGAGCCGGCGCCCAGGCAATAGCTGCTATTGCAGAGGGCTACTTCGGATGCGCCCATTGAAGTAACCCGTCCCGAATACTTGAGCGCAATGCGGAGCGCCTTGCCATTCCCGGCCGTACCCCATGTGGTGCCGCTATAGCTGCCATCCGGATCTACGAAAAAGAACAACGCCTGCCCGCTGCCGGTGCCACCAAAATTATAGGAACCTTCGTACTGGATGATGGCCCCGTTGTGCATGCGCAGGCAGGGGTTGCTGGCCGTGCAATCACGGGCGCCATAAGCGGGGGAATCATCCAGTGCCGAAGTGGAAGTAGTATCTATGCTGGCATAGTTCATATACGGGGTAAACGCACCTGCTGTCACCCCCGAACCCATGTTGTAATCCAAGATGTACTTCATGTAGGCCGCAGAAACCATGCTGGCGGATTCCTTGCCCACGGAGTTCAATTTTATGGCCTGTTGCGCGCCGATTACCTTGGGAACCGCGAACGCCGACACCGCGCCCATAATGGACATCGCAATCAGCAGTTCAACCAGAGTGAAGCCCGCATTGGCATTGCGCGGCATGACTGTACACCCTCTTCGCCTTGGGTAACGTGAAAGGTAAATGAGTTGGGTATACCCATGCTTCGGTCGTTTCTACCGAAACTTTAATCTTAAAGCCTTTGCCAATCAGGGCTTGGAATAGGCAAGACCCGATCAGAGACTCTTATAGAGCGGCTTGGTTCAGGCCGGGAGAGATCCTTTATAGCCCACCGCCCATAAATCAAGCTTGACGCTCTGCACCTTAACCGCTTGGAAACCGACATTCTCCAGCCTGGTCGCCAAGGTTCCGGCGGTAAATCCGGTTCTATGGGCCATAAACAGGTTGCCTCTGGCCAGTGAGGGCCGGAACCCATACAGGATGTCAATTGCCGAAACAGGACCAGCCGGGGAAACATACAGGGGTTCTTCCAGATTCCCTTCCACCACGTGCCTGGCAACGGCCTGTATATCCGGCAGGGTAATGAACACGAAACCACCTGGCCTTAACACCCGCTGAAATTCCCTGAAGGCGACTTCCACCTGGTGCGGGTACAGGTGTTCAATATTGTGGGAAGACCAGATAGCGTCCACCGACTCATCCCCGACAGCGGCCATATCAGTCATGTCACCCAGGATATCCGGCTTCACGTCCGGGTCGATGTCAAAGCGCAACTCGCGCCATTCATCGCGGTTAAACCGCTGGTGCAGCTTGTTGGGGTTATAAGCCCCGCAGCCCACGTGCAACACTGTTTTGGTTTGGGTGGCGGCAACGTCCATATGCAGTTACTCCCAGGCGCCTTGGCGCAGCATTTCCCTGAACGCCATCATAACGCACAACAAACTGTAGCGGCATCCCGAATCGGGAGGATTCTTGAGACCATGGCCGGGGAGGAAAAATCCCCGATAAAAATCCCGACAGCCGATGCGCCTACCAACTGAACCAGGGGGGGTCGCAGGATGTGCAGGGATTCCAGAGCCAGGCGCTGCTACAGCTTCCGGTGGCGGTGCCGCCCCAGGAAGTCACCCGACCGTTGTAGTACAGGAACAGGCGAATGCTTTTTCCCGGCCCGGTGGCCGTTTGCACCCCGCTGGTCACTCTGCCGTCCGGGTCAAAGAAAAACTCCACCAGGTTGGTGGAAGCAGAACCGCCGTAGGAAACGTCCGGCACCATGAACATGCCCCCGCTATGCAGCCGATAGCAAGGTTCTGAGGCGCTACAGGCCATGCTGCCAGTATAGTTGTATACATCGTCGAACGAGGAGCTGGTATCCACCGACACGTAATTAATATACGACGTAAAGGCCGACCCCTTGGTGCTGGAGCTGATGGTATTGCCGTTCACCCGGTAAAGCTGGTACGCGTTGGCCAGAATTGCCGCCGCCTCTTTCCCGGCGGCGTTGTATGTGTTGTTTTGCTGGGCCAGCACGATTTTGGGAATGGTAAACGCGGCAATCTCCGCCAGAATGGCGAGCGAAATGAGCAGCTCCGCCAGTGTAAAACCGTTTGGTTCCTTTTGAGGCATCAGGCCATTCCCGGTCACTCTAAACTCTGCTATTTTATCGGTAAAACAGGCTGAAACTTTAATTTTGATGCCTCCACGCACGAAAATCGGGCGTTTTTCGGAAAGTCACCCGTCAATCGCCAGCAAGTCGCCCAAGGACGGTGAAGCGGTCATTTTCCATTTTCGCTTACCACTGGAACCAGGGCGGGTCATACGTGGGATCGGGTCCTACCGTTCCCCCGCCGTATACCGTCCCAGCGGACAGGTTGACGTAACTGGTAATGCGTCCCGTGTAATACAGCCACAGGCACACGCTTTTGCCCGGCCCGTTCGTGGTGCCATCGGTCACCCTGCCGTCCGGATCGAAATAAAAATAGATGGCGTTTGTGCTGGCCGTCCCCATGAACCCCGCAGACGCCCAGAGCAGCATGCCGCCGTTATGAAGTTTCACGCAGGCGTATCCGCCCGTACAAGCCCGCGTACTGGCATTATAAAACAAATCGATAGTGGAGGAGGAGTCCACCGCCACGTAATTCATGTACGGGGTCAAGTCCCCGGCGCTGGTGTTAGTAGTGGGCGTATTGCCCTGTTGCTTGTATGCGTCGTAGGCAGCGGAAATCATGGCGGCAACCTCCTTGGCCTCCGCGTTGTACTGGCTGCTCTGCTGGGCGTATAAAATCTTGGGAATGGTAAAAGTGGCAATCACCCCCAAAATCGCCAGACTAATCAGCAGTTCCGCCAGCGTAAAACCACGCCGCACAATGCGCAAAGCAATCTGATGATGAGACGGCATGCTCAATGAAAACACCATGGTTCCTAACACTGACCAATGACTAGGTTAGACTCCCTATCGTCCAGAACCGCCCAAAACTTTAAATCGCCTTTCCAGTCCTGTCGGTGTATCCACCTGCGCGGCAGGCGCCGATACGCGCTCCCGCCAGGAATAGCCCAACCGGGTAAGTGAAACCGGGACGCGTCTGCAATAGGATGAGTTTCATAATAAAACCACTCCAAACTTTCTACCGTTTCAAAACCTGTATTTAACTGCCCTATCCTGTTTTGCAGGAAAATATGGGCGTTTTTTCAGGGTTTAACAAGTCCCCCTGGCATAGGGGGATTTTTATTGCGCGGGTTTGGCGCATAATTCAAAACCGCCGGTCGAGTAATACTCCCGGCTAATGCCAAGATTGCGCTGGCGTCTGATTGCAGCGCGGCAGTTTAGGATTATAGTAGCCTTGGCAAACACATCAGGTATGGAGGAAACAACGATGAACACCGGCAAAAAACTGTTCTACTCCCTGG
Source organism: Candidatus Melainabacteria bacterium (assembly GCA_902168245.1). Taxonomy (GTDB): domain Bacteria; phylum Cyanobacteriota; class Vampirovibrionia; order Vampirovibrionales; family Vampirovibrionaceae; genus Vampirovibrio. The sequence continues at coordinate 6,106 of CABHPA010000171.1, read as the reverse complement.
TATTGGCGGCAACCGCAGTATTCTGCGTAGGCGCCACGGAACTGTCATCGGCCTGGGCGCACTGCCGGGACGGCTGGGGATCAAACGGCTGGAGCAACGGGGGCGGCTGGGGTAATGGCGGCTACCACAGGGCCAACTATAACAACTACAACCGGGGCGGCGGCCTGTTTGGCGGCAACTGGTTCGGCAATGGGTACCGGCCAGGCAACCGTTGGGGAAACGCCTACCGGGGTTACAACGGATGGCGGCCCGGTCTGGCTTACGGCCACTACCGCCACTCTCCCCGTTACCGCAGAGGCTACTGGTAAGTAGTCCAGGTTTTCCACAATCAAGAGTGCCACACATTACTGTCTACCTAAGCCCTTGTCATTCCACCAAGGGCTTTCTTTTTTGAAAGCCTTGAAAACGCGGTGCCGGTTCGCCTTAATGAACGCGCTATTCAAGTTTTATAGCCCTCTTGGGCGAAATCGCCACCTTCAACCGTTCCCAAGATTTTATACGCCCAGAGCAACGCCATCGCGAAGGAAACCATGGCTATGATCGCCAACGCGCACCAACAGGCAAAGCTGGCGGGCGCATTAACCACCAGCAGCACCATGGGGGACTTTGAACTAAGTCTCGGTAGACACCAGCACCACGCTGGACATGTACCCCGGCATCGTCTCACCCACGACGTTTACCTGCTCCACCACATTTAAATGCCTCAGACTGCACAATGGGGCCATGCTGATCATTGACACAACCGCCATGTCTACCTTTGCGGACGCCGTTCTTGACCTGGACGGCAAAAACAGCTCCACGCAGGATTCCCTGGTCATCCTGTAATACTATAGCGGACGGGCCACCACATTTGGCGATGTCTACGGCTCCAGCTACACACCTTCCTGGTTCAGCTATTAGGGGTCAGCTTTTACGCGGCTGCCTATTGGCTCATAATTTGTTGGTACAGGGTATCATCAATGTCCCCGGAGGCTGCGCCGAACCGCCCGCTGGGAATGCCCGCCCAGGTTCCACTGCAATCGTTAAAATAATAGTGGATTTGGTCATCGCCGCTGGTATTGGCACCGTCATCCCCGTTCCAGTCAATAACCAGATCCATGGCATCGCCCGAGAACGCGGTAATGGAACTGCCGTTGACATAGTAAAAGGTATTGCCGGACTTTTTCCGGTAATTGGTAATGGACTGGATAATAGCCGTTACATCGGTGGGGGTGGGCGTACCGCAGGCGTGCGAGTTCAGCGACATATTGCCCTGCTGGATGTAAGTGTAAAGCCCGGCCTGCAAAAAGGCGATATCTTCCCTGAACACCGCTGTTTTTTGGCCGTTCTGCTGGGCAGCCAGGATTTTGGGAACGCTAAACGTTGCAATAATACCCAGAATTGCAAGGGAGACCAGGAGTTCAGCCAGGGTAAAACCGGCTGCGCGATTTGGTGACATTTCGTGACCTTCCGGTGGACATTCGATTGAAACCCTGAAAGAAGAATAATAGGTTCTCTTCCATCTACAATGTGCCACCGCGCCCATTCGCTTAAACCCATTATTTCAGCAATCTATCAAGGATTTGGATGCTATTGGCGCTCAGTCCGACATCTGCCAAGAGATGCGACAATCACCAGGCAACAACCGGATGAAATCCAAAACAGGACGAATCGCTAAAGCTATCGGTTCTGCTGATGACATAGCCAGCAGGCTGTCCAATGGAAATTACCAGCTAAACCAGGGCGGGTCATAATTCGCGCCAGAGTATGTGACCGCATAATAGGAGCCAGCCCTTGCCGTTCCTTCGGTGCCAATGCCCCCATTATAATAAAGCACGATGGCAACCGCTTTTCCGGGGCCATTCGTGGTGCCGTCGGTCACTCTTCCATCCGGGTCAAACTGGAACAACAGGGCATTGTCCTGACTAGAGGCGCCTGAACGAAACGCAAAATCCATCAGGTCGTACGCCAACTTTCCGCCATTATGCAGGGTCAAGCATCGGACCGTGGCGTCACACCCCCAAGTCGAGCCTGTTTGCCAGTCATCAATGGGCGTCGCTGTGTCAACCGAAACATAGTTCATATAGGGCGTCAAATCGGCGGCTGTGGTTGAACTGGATACAATGCCCGCCATTTGCGCCTTTTGATAAGCCCCGGCAATCATCGCCGCCGCCTCTTTGGCTTTGGCGTTATTACTGCCGTTTTGTTGCGCCTGAAGGATTTTAGGAATGGTAAAAGTGGCAATCATGCCCAGAATCGCCAAACTAATCAGCAGTTCGGCCAAGGTAAAACCAGTTACGCTTTTTGAAGGCATGTCTTTCCACATTGAATGGACTGGCTTGTTTATCGGCCAAAGCCGCTGAAACTTTAAACCCGATTCCACATTTTAAGAGAGAGTTTTACAAAGCCCTTAAAATGCGGCTATCGTTTACTTTGCCCCAAACATGCGCGTTTAAAATCGCTATCAGCAAGCCGGTTGCCTGGGTCAATGCCCTTTGCTGGGCCTAATAAATCATTGATAGATTTCCTTATAAAGAAAAATGCCCATATGCTAGAATAAAAAACATTAAATCGGCGTTATAAAAAATTCCAAAAATCACCCTCAAGTTTTCTTCTGACGATCCGATAAAGTGAGTGAGCAATCTGCACCAAGGTATTACTTTTTCCTAACAAAAAGCGTGGTATCTGGCTTGAAACCCAAACCGTTCATGCATGGATTTACTTTAGCCGAGCTGTTAATTTGCCTGGCCATTTTAGGTGAGATTTCCACATTTACGATTCCCAAAATCTTCAATGGCTCTATTCGGCAAGAAAAAAGGCTTGCTTTGGCGAAAGAGGCCGTTGCGACGCTTACCGCACTCAATCAGCAGTATTTGCTGGAGAATGGGGGATGTTATCCGGGTTTAAGCTGCCGTGTCGATCCCAGCACCGGGAACGCACTGGATGGATTGCCAACCTATACCTATTACGATACCGACCCGGAAAACGGTTTTGACCAATTAATCGCCTATTATGACAATCACTTAAACTATGTCGAAAAATACGTGGATGCGTCCGATGGCAACTACGTTTACTATCAACTGGCAAATGGCACCGTCATCGGGCCTTGGGGTGCAACCACATCTTACTACAACGAATCGTCCCAACTTGATATTGCCTGGGAACCTGATGTCTGGGTGGACACTAGCATCAGCGATATTATCAACAGCCGCGTTTCTTACGATGGGGTCGACTCTGTCTATTTCTACCCTTATCTGTTCAAAACCAATCTTTCCTTCCTGAGCTACAGCAATAAGCGTTTAAGGATTGGCCTGGCCTACGATTCAGCCTCTTCCGTTATTTTTGACTGGAAAGACCATCCGAACGATACTTGCACTGCGGTTGGCGGAACGAACTGTGGGTATTAACAAGAGGAGTCGCCATGAATAACAATCGCTGGCAAATGTGGCTAATATTAGGGCTAGTCCTGCTCGCCCTGCTTAGCTACGGCGTCATTCACTGGCTCATGCCTGCAAGTGGTCCATCTTCCTCGCCCTTAACCCCTCAGAACCCAACCGGATCAAATCCGGAGATCCATTCAACGAATGGAGTCCCTGGGACTCAAACGGAAAACGCGCCAACATCCACCTGGAACGTCATTAATAACAACTCCGATAATTCGCAAAACAAAGCCCCTGCGAGCAAATATCCCCCCGCGCCTCCCGGGGGCAGGTCGTTTCATCATCAGAAAGAATCACACGGTGGCCGCTAATTACAACAACTTCAAAACGAAAGCACTCACCCCAGCAATCAACATAGATTATGGCCCAAATTGCCCTAATTAAAGCAGGCAGTAAAATAGCCATCCAATAAACCAGCTTATGCTTTGGCGCTTCATTTAACTGACATATCGCCAAACTACAAAAATACCCAACGGAATGCGCTCAAGGGTGAAAGAACCCAGCGCGTCAGAAGCCGCCTTTCCAAAATAAGGTATAAGTAATTTCCCCTTTATGAATAAAGGATTGCGGTATGTCCAAACTTTCCCGATGCTTTTTTAACGCCTCCAGGCGAGATTCCATTTTAGCAGCCAGTTTTTCCTTGCCCTGTTCCCGATACACCATCGCCATTGCCTCATGGGCCTCATAAAAATCGCTGGGATCAATATCCAGCATCTTCTTTAAAACCTTCAGGCTCGATGCCGCATTGTCTTGCCCCCGGTAAGCATTCGCCAATTGAAAATAGTTCCGTGGGTGAGGAGAAAGCGATATTGCCTTCTCCGCATAAATGGCGGCTTTTTTATAATCGCCAAATCGGTTGAATGCTGCCGCGCAATGATAATGGGCGATATCCGATTCAGGATTGGCGAAAGCATTTTCCAGAAAATACTGAATTCCCTTTTTACGAATCCGGGTGTCCTTGTGAAACTTAAAAAGCTCATAGCCGAGCCGATTGAGAAAATCAAAGCCGTCTGCATCTTTCGCCTGGTTTTCCGCCGCCTTTAAACAGTTATAAAACGCCAAATCCGGTTGTCCCATCGTTTCATAAACCTTGGCGATTTGCTGATACTGGTAGTAGTGATATTCAGGCTTCAAATGCTCCATCACCTGGTATCTCACTTGAATTGATTTTTCATAATCGCCTAAGCCATAATGGCATTTGGCAATGCAGGCATAGACCTCGCAAAGATAACGGTTTTTCGTTTTATCAATCAGTTTTTCAAACAAAAACAATGCCCGCTCACACTTGCCCATCTCTAAAAAGCAGTGGGCCTGGTTGTATTGGGCCTCCCAATCGCTTGGATTGATAGATAGGGCTTTATTATAATAATATTGCGCCTTTTTACAATTTCCTTTTTTGCAATAAAGATTACCCAAATTCACCAGGCAGAATGACTCATCGGGACATAACGCGATTGCCTTTTCTAACATCGCAATCGCTTCAGGCCATTCTTCCCTTCTCTTTAGAATATTTCCAAGGTTATTGAATGCCCGCCAATAAGTCGGATCAATTTCAATCGCCTTACGGCAATACCATTCGGCTTCCTCATCATTTCCCTTATCCAAATATGCCCTGCCCATGTTCTTTAGCGCCTCCGGGCTATCCGGCATCAGTTCAAGCGCCTGGGCATAAAGCTCAAAGGACAGGTCATAATCGCTATTTTCGGAGGCTTGCTCGGCCTCAACCCTTAAACGCTCATATTGTGAAGGAATTTCCATGTCTACTTCAACCAAAACAAGACTTAACAGCTACTATCGACTGAAAAGCCAGACATTTAAAGGCCCCCCCTACATTTGTAATAAAAGTTTAAAAATCAAGTCTCCGCCATTCCTGCCGATACCAGATACAGATCCAAAGAAAAGAGCCTGAAATGCCTGAAATTCGTCACGTCGGTTTCACTTTAGCTGAGCTATTGATTAGCCTGGCCATTTTGGGCGTGATTGCCACCTTTACTATTCCTAAAATCCTTCAGGCGCAACAGAACCAGAAATTCAACGCCGTTGCCAAGGAGGCGCTGTCTGCCATTGGGGGGGCATATAGCCTGTATAAAATCAATAATCAGGTTGGTGCAGGGACATCCATGGGAGATTTAACCCAATATCTGAATTACACGCAGGTGGACACCTCATCGTTAGTGGATCATGTGCCAACTCTCACCTCCCGCGATTGTAGCGCGGGGCCATACATTTGCTACCGATTGGCCAGTGGCGCTATCCTATGGACGGATACCTCGTCCGATGCTTTTGCCGGAACCGCGACAACCGATGCCATAGAGTTCTTTATAGATCCGGATGGAGTTTATAGCGGTTCTGCCTCAGGCGCCGGAAAAAGCGCTCAATTGTATCTGTACTATACCGGGAGAATCGCATCTCGGGCTTATATAGACACTGGAACCCGGCTGGAAGGTTCTACCAAGAACCCGGATGCCACATTGGAACCCAGTTGGTTCAGCTGGTAGTCTGGCGAACCTTACACTACTTGTCTATCGAAATCCGAGATTCCTAACTAAGAGGCCGTCTAAAAAGTTTAAACAGGGGCGAATCGTTTGAGCATAAGCCGGATCAAAGCAATGTAAATATCGCTCTGACTACTTGAAATGGTTTTCTCATACTCTTTAGCCAAGAGCCGACAAGGATTGAGCCAACCA
>CABHPA010000170.1 GCA_902168245.1 Candidatus Melainabacteria bacterium | reverse complement strand
ATTACGCCCACGGCAAAACGGTGAAGCTGAAAAGCCGCACCCGCAAGTGTACACACGGAGGAGCCACCCCGGCCCAGCAATTGACTTTCATCCGGCCTAACAAGGCCCAGGTGCAAGCGATAGCCCGCCAGTTAGAAACACCGCAGGAGACAGACTAAGAATAGAACGCCAGCCGCCCCGGTTCCGGGCTTGGGCGGCACAAGTGAACCAAACAGAAAGGATAAAACGATGGATACACGCCAAAAATTGGCGGCGCTGACGGCTGCCGTTCGGGAAGGTCGGGAAATACCGGCTGAAGCCATGCTGGGCGCATCAACCGCGCCTTTAAATAATTTAAATTATAATTCTGGAGATAATTTAACCCCCAGTAGAGAAATTAAATTAAATACACAGCCAGTAAGTTTAAATAATTTAAAGGGCCAGGGCGTTCCCAGAGTGGAACTGTACACCGACGAAGCCCTGAAAAAGGCAATGGCCTGGGGTGTTCAGGAATGGCTGGTTCAGGTTTGCATTCGGGATTATGGGCTGCATGCCGTGAAGGGCGTCATTAACCGGATCTACAGCCTGCCGGAAGGATACTTTAAGCCGAAGTATGGGCCAATCCCCCAGCAACGGGGACGATTGTTCAACACGGAAATGAAAAAGCTTAGGGAGCGTAGGAACATCCAAAATGGATTTTCCAGAGGGTAGCAGGCTCGTGTTGCGTTTTAAAATGGCGGTTTGGCCTCCAGTATAGGCTGGGTATTTTAAAGCGCCTTATCTCTTCTTGTGAATAAACAATCTGTTAGTGTTTAAGGGGAAATCTCAGTTGAAATGGTACTCAGTTTCAAAAAGGGCTGCCAATCTCCAGGGCGTCAAAAGCAAGTAGTCCCGATTTTACGGGACTACTTGGGTTCTGGTTTGCTATCTGTAAGCTCAGGAAACGAATCAAAATGCGTTATTCATGGTTCATGATTGCGTCCGAACGATGCTGTCTTTCAAGTGTAGTGCTGCTTTAGAATATCCTTGTCCGGACTTAATTAGGCTTTGCAAGGTTGTTTCGGCTATTTCTTGGGTTGTTCTTGTTTCGGCAGAAGCTAAAGAAAAAGCCTCATTACCAAAACTGGGTTCAGGTTGGATTTGCATCAATTTAAATCCTTTTTACCTATTTGGCTTCAGTTGGTCTCTATTTTCTGGATGTTTTGTCGTAGCCACGGTTCCAGCTTGGCATACTCAAAAGTTCCTGCGTCGAACAGGCTGTAAATGAAGGTTTCTGTCTCTGCTGCCGTAGTCGTTAGACGGCAGCCGTTCATTTTTAGGAAGACATGCGTGGCGGCAAAGGCTACCCGCTTGTTGCCGTCCACGAAGGGGTGATTCTGTGTCAAGCTCTCCCAGAGCGCGGCAGCCTCTTGAATCACATCATCATAATACCCTGTTTGTGGACGGTATAGCGCCGCTTCCAAAGCACCGCCATCACGGAGACCATGACTTCCACCGTAGCGCTCAATCAGAACTTTATGCATCACCAGTACTTCGGCAATCGTCAGATAGTCTGTCATTGAGCCAATTTCTCATAGAGGGAGTCGTATTCTGTCAGACTGACCTGAAAATGTTCCATGACATGACGGCGTGGCTTTGTCTGTTTCCGTTTCTCGATGAGATCGGCGAATGCTTCGTTGACCAGAGCCTGCAACTGCTTTCCTTCGGTTTTAGCGAGGCTCTTGATTTCATGCAGGATATGGGCTTCAGCCTGCGATGAGAATTTTTCAAGTGACATGGTGGCACCTCCTAATTATGAGGATAGCGCATGTTTCTTGATATTTCAAGATTCGTCAAGATTGAGCGGTTTCTTTAGGAACGGCACCATTTGAACCATCCAGAAAAAGTGCTGTGAAAGCAGCTGCCCCCGGCGCTCAAAACGTGTACCAGTCAGCCCAATGATTATATGGCCCAATTGCTTGCCTGGCTCTCCTGCGTTTGCCCTGATCCTAGCCCGATACCCCCTCCAGTTGCATTTATTCCTTGTAGAAAATCTCCTTGTTTGCAAGCATGGCCGTTTATAATTGCAAGCGCCTACAACTCATCCTGCCAGCCTCCAAATAAAAAGCCGGGCTGCCCCGGCTTTTTATTTGGAATATCTATTACTTAAACTGGCTTAATGCACGGCTCACGTCATTGCAACCTACTTGGTGACCCAGCAATCCGGTTCTGGTAATCCGGCCTTGGGGATCGACCCAGAAAATGCCGAAACCATTCGGTTGCTGCTGTTGCTGGTGTTCCATATTTGCCGTGCGGGCTGAATCCAGATCCTGCTGGAGCAGATGACCAAGCGCCGTGCGATCACTAATGGTGGCGGGCAAGTAGTAGGCCGTTTTCAAAGTTCCACGGGCATCGCAGCTATCTACGGTGACGGAGATCTTATCAAGCCACTGATTGTTGACATTGACCTTTTCATGGGAGACGGCTACAACTTTTCCGGCCACCGCCGAGGGGGCTTGCTGAGCCACAGAGGGAAGAACGACTGACAAGGCCAGTAACAAGGGCATTGCCATAGTCAAGAAACGCTTCATTCGTCAAATCCTTTATGTCTGATAAGCACTAAAATCCGAATTTTCGAAGGGGATTCGCTGGGCTAGCGGGTTTCTGCTGGACTGGTGCCGCTGGAGTAGTTCTAACACCACCTGCTGGTGCTGATTTGCCTTCGAGATCCTGGCCGCATTCCCAGTTATAGCCCCAGAACATGGTTTTTTGAATAGTGTTCTGCTCGTTTACGCTCAGGGTTACGTGACCGCTGACGGAATTCATAAATTGGTTCTTCATGGCTACGGAGCGTGCCGCATTGGCCAGATCATTGAACAGAAATCCGAGGTTGTTATCGTCAGAAACGCTACCAGGAGAGTAGGAAGCCGTTTCCCACTGGTTGGTGGCGCAATTATTGACGGAAACGGAGACTTTATCCAGTGTTTTTGCATTGACTACCACAGGTTCGTGGTAGACAGCCATCACTTTGCCGGTAATATCCCGCGCAATGGCTGGCATGCAAAGGTTACAAGCCAACATTACCCCCAGGAGGGTAGGTGCAATTTTTTTCAAGATGCTTTCCTTCACTCAGACTATATGAGAACCGACTACATTATAGCTGAGTCTAGTTTGCGAAAGAAGAAGAATTACTCAGAACGCTTAGCACCCCACTGAATTGAGAAATAGCCTAGAAAATTGTCTATTGGGTGCAATGCTCCAACAGAATGCGTTATTTCGTTTCGTAAACTGACCCCAGACAGGCAATAAAAATCAATAGGTTGTTTTATAATTTATATGTATTTAGTTGCTGTATTGTATCTCCAATTTATTACCAAATGGACAATGCAATGTGCTGCATTATTATGCAGATGCGCTTACAGTCCTGGAACAACAATACTAAAGCTGAAAGGTTATTCTTTATGCAGCAGTATCTAGGATCAGATGATCCACTCAAAATGAACTCTATACAACAAACTCGCTATGGATTCATGATTTTAAACAAATATGACGATACAATTTGTGAGCATTTAAGAGTGTTTGGAGAGTGGAGCGAAGGCGAAATAGATGCATTGCGCCCTGTTGTTTCAAAAGGAGATGTGGTACTTGACATTGGGGCCAATATCGGTACTCATACTTTATTTTTTTCTGATGCTGTTGGATCTCAAGGCCATGTCCATTCCTTTGAACCGCAACGTATTCCATTTCTAACCTTATGCGGTAATGTTGCTATTAATAGTTTGGTTAATGTAACAACCTATCCAGTTGGGGTTGGAGAATATGCAACAACCATGATACTTGAACCAACAGACCCCTTTAAAGCTAGAAATATTGGGGGAACCGCATTAGGAAGAGGGGATAAGCCAGGAGAAAAGGTATCCATAGTAACAATTGATAGTCTTGATTTTTTAAAACAGTGCAATTTAATTAAAATCGATGTTGAAGGTATGGAAATTAACGTTTTAAGAGGTGCTTTCAAAACTATTCAGACTTTTCGTCCTTATTTATATCTTGAACATCATTTGTTTAATGAACAATATTATATTGAAAAGGCCAAAACTGTTCAGGAGTTTCTTTGGTCCATGCATTATAAAATTTTCAGGCATGATTCAAACTACTTAAATGCCAATAATTTTTATGGTGCGCCTTTGGGAGAAATAAACTGTATAATGCAAACCAACATACTCTGCATCCCCAAGGAAAAGTTAACTTCTTATACACCTAATTTACCAGAGCTCTGATTAAGCGCATTTTTTATGAGAAACACCGCCTTCAATGCTCTGAACACGGTTTTAATCACATAGGGATTTTTGTATTCTCGTGCAATATTTTGCGAGAATACGTGAGGTTAGTCTATTTGGGGCTAAAAATCGAACGCAGTGTTTGATAACCTGGATCTTGTGTTTGGGATTATCGTGAATTGATCGCAGGGCCGTGATTTGGTGTTTACTTTTGAAGTGGACGTGTTTCAACCTCTATTGCTGGTGTTAATCTTCCACTAGTGCCCGTTCTAACGTCCGGCCTGACAGAACGCGCTGACACTGGAGCTTCCACCATTCAGCTTGAAAGGTGTCATTGGCGAGCAATTGTTCCACAGCCACGCCCCAGGCGACCAATTTCCCGGTACGTTCTTTTCGAGCGGATACGGAAATCCGGGCTTTTTCTTGCTGGATACGGGCCTTCAATTGGGCCTCCTGTTTTTTGAGTCGCTCCAGGCGTTCAGTGGTTGTAGACATAGAAAACGCTCCCCCTCGTCGGCATGTGGTAATGGCAGCATGAAAGCAAAACCCCACTACCCCAGCCATTACCCAAGCGTCTAATTGTCGGGCTGGCCGAATCCGAGGCACAATCCTCTCAACCTGGAGCGCTAGCGAAAGGCGCACATTATGCAAACTTCGTTTGCGTGTGCGTCAAAGGCTCCGCCTCTGAACTCCGGGTGGCGCGCTAGCCAGTTTCCAAAATGGCTTATTTCAAAAATGGCCGAAACGGATCGAAACGGCGCGCCAGGGGGAACCCAGAATGTCCGATTTTGAAAATGAGAGTTTGGCAGTTTGGCGATTTACCATTTCCAGATGAAAACCCTGAGCCGTTCGGCAGGCCGGAGCGCTACGGCAGCGGCGGCCTATCGGTCGGGTCAGCGTATCGAGGATGAGCGGACGGGGCAGACCTTTGACTATTCCCGGCGAACTGGGGTATTGCTGGCGGAAGTCATCACGCCCGACGGTCGTCCGCTGGATCGGGCGCAGTTGTGGAACGCGGCGGAATCGGCGGAGAAGCGCTGTAATTCTGTGGTGGCTCGTGAGTTTGTGGTGGCCTTGCCGCATGAATTGAGCCGGGAGCAGCAAACCGAGCTAGTGAAAGGGTATGCGCAGGGCTTGAGCGAGCGCACAGGTTGGGCGGTGGACATAGCGATCCATGAGCCAGGGCGAGCGGGAGATCTGCGCAATGTGCATGCGCATCTGTTGTGTACCACTCGAACCATTGCACAAGACCCCGCTGGCTGCCCCGTGATGAAGCGTAAAACCCGTGAATGGGATATTCGGTCATCCGGATCGGAATTGCTGCGTGTGGAGCGTTCTGAGTGGAAACGGTGCGTGAACCAAAGTTTGGAACAAGCCAATCGGATCGAACGGGTGGACTGCCGAAGCCACGCGGAAAAGAATACCGGCCTGGAGCCACAGATCCACCTTGGCCCGACTGTAATGAATATGGAGCGGCAAGGGACTCAGACGGAACGAGGGCAGCAATACCGTGAGATTGCGGCGCACAATGAGAATGTGTTGCAGTTCCAGGCCGCCCAGAACGCCCGAATTGATGAAGAGTTTGAGCAATTCGCCTGGAAACACCAACTCTGGCAAATGCGTGAATGGCCTTTAGAGCGGCTTCAGGAAGCCAAAGCCCAGCACCAGCCGCAAAGTATCGAAGCGTTACTGGAAAAAGGGGAAGTCTACCAGACAGAACAGGCGACCTTGAGTCAGTTATCCACTGAGAGAGAAAAGCTTCTGGAGAGCTTGCAGCAGAATAAAGCAGTGTATGACAAGACATTGCACCAGTGGAACCTGTTTCTGGTATCTCATCCCTGGCAATCGGTTTTGAATGACATGGGTGTTTTGCCGGTGGGAGAACTGTCCAGCCTTAAACAATCGTTCCAAGCGATACAGGGAGAGGAAACAAAGCTAAAAGAGGCTTTAAAACGCAATGAATCCCAAACCCAAGACAGCCAGAGCAAGTTGGATGCGTATTTGAAAACGGCATTGCCGGAGGCACAGGAAGCGCATGAGTATCAACTAGAGAGGCTCCAGGAGTTGGAAGCCCTGATGAAGCCGAAACAGGCGGCCCAGGATCGCGAGCAATTGGAAGCGGACGTGCGGTGTTGGTCAGTGATGAGCCTCCCAGCGCTGGAGCAAGAGGCCAAGCGGTACGGTGGCTGGACGGCTCGCCGGGTGGCCTTGGAGAAACCGGAAGTCCGGGAAGCGGCATTGCCTTTGGCCGAGTACCCTGAATGGCAGCGGGGATTGTTGGAGAAAGGCATCCAGCAAGCAGAGGCTACGTCAAAGAGCGCGCAACGCCGAATCCAGCAATGGAAAGACGCGCATCCGGTACAAGTCCTGCTGTGTGATAAGGGGATAGTGTATCCCAGTGGCGAGTATGCGGAGCTGCTCAAAGCCGGGATTGAGACAGAGCATCAGGTGGTTCAGGCCAAAACCAACCTGAAAAACTATGAGCGGGGTCGGGCCAAGGCGGAAGCGCAATTGGAGAAGGCTGTCCAGCAGGTCTTGCCAGAGTGTGAAAAGGTTGCCGCTGCCAGACAGGGCCGGTACCAAGCAATTCAGCGTGTACTTGAACCCAGGCAGGAACTGGAAAGAAAGCGCCAGGAAGAGAAAGCCCAGCAACAGCGGTTAGAGCAAGCCAAATCCCAGGAGCAAAGCCGAGGCGGCGGGCGGAGCATGGGCCGATGATCCTTCTCCCTGGTGTTCAATGATGCGATAATGAGCCGGAGAAACGGAAAGGCAGCATGGCGAGAGAAACCCAAGATAATCGAATAGCCCGGACAGCGGCGGAAGTATGGGAAACCACCGCAAATGAGGCTGGAGAACTTGCCTTTATCTCTCGGATACTCGTGCAGGCATTTCTACCACATTCCGATCCTAAAAAAGCTGGATGGATAAGGAAAAATGGTAATTTCACCCTGTCTTTAAAGTCGGGATTTGAAGTGCTGGAAGATGGAACTCCAAAATTTTATGGACTCCCTTATGGCTCAATTCCTAGATTATTGCTTGCTTGGCTTAATAGTGAAGCAATAAGAAACCATCAAGATAAGAATAATGAGAACCCTCATGTCATATATTTAGGACGTAGTCTTTCAGAATTCCTAGAGAAAATCGGAATTGACAGAAGTGGCGGTAAAAAAGGGGGGATTACTCGCTTTAAAACTCAGTCTGAAAAGCTTTTCAGGTCAGAAATAACTGTAACATGCAGTGGTGCAGATATGATTGTAGAGCGCGATATTAAAATAACTGATGGTCGCTTTGTCTTCTGGTCACATCACTCCCCAGAGCAACAGACCCTATGGGAAAACGCCATTGAATTATCTGATCGCTTTTATAATCTGTTAATTAGGAATCCTGTCCCCCTGGATTGGCGAGTTTTAAAAGCAATAAAGCAATCTCCTATGGCATTAGACCTTTACATGTGGCTTACACACAGAATGTCATATGTTGAAAAGCCTGTATCGATTCAATGGGAGACTTTACAACAGCAACTAGGGGCAGAAATAGAAGGTATGCATCACTTCAGAGATAAAGTGCGCAAGAATCTGAAAAAGATTCAGACCGTATGGTGTAGCTTAAATATTGATGTATCAAAGCCAGACACCATCTGTTTGTATAAAAGTTCTTTGTTGGTGGCACCCACAAAGATCAAGACCAATTAAACACCTGTTCAAAATCGTAAAAAGCTCAAAAGTTTTCTACGCGGAATCGGTGATAAGGCAAAAAACATAAATCTAGAGACGCTTCTCATTTTGAAGTGAATTTTCTACGCGGAATCGGTGATAAGGTATGCGCGGAATCGGTGATAACTTTTGCCCAGCTTTAAGCTTCCAGAAAGGTTTCCCAGTTCCCCCTGTAATAGATCCCTGTAATAAATATAATCCTGTAGTAGGGCTTCGCCCAAATGTTCAAAACTCTGACCTGCAAAATGTAGTTCGCAAAGCTCACCTTTGAATTTGATCCCTCTAGGGGGCTTTGCCCCCTGCCGGGTGGCCACCCCCACCCTCGCCGGTAGGCAGCCAGGGGCAGTCTCCATTTCATTCCGTCTGCCCCTGGCAGCGCTCTAGGGTTTGGGCTGATCGTTCATCCATGCCAAGCCCTTCGGGTGCCTCCCTAACGGTCGGCAGCATGGACGAAAAAGGCAAGCTGAGAACTTGCGATGGATCTTTGGACACAATACAAAAAAGCATAATTGCTTTTAAAATCAAAAACCTTTTAATTAGACGTCTCAAATCTGGTATCATAGACTAGTTGAGATAGGCTATAGAAGTGGTGAGACAAGGTGGATACATCAACTATTCCTGAAGAGTTCTTAAAACTGACCAAAACCCAGGCTTTCAGAATAGCAGGGATACCCAAAGCAACTTTTTATAGGAAATATCTCAATGGAGATACTAAAAGTATCAGTGTTTCCATTGATGAGTCTGGCAATGAATATATTGCATTCGATGAACTGAAAAGAGTTTTTGGCGAAAAGGTATATGAGGGACTGAAAAAATACATTGAGTCGTCTCAAAAAGGAGGCGGTGAACCTGTTGAGATACAGGAATTTGATGCTGATACTTCTGAGTCGTCTCATAAACTGGAGCTTCAAACTGTTCGTCTCGAAGGGGAAATTGAGAAGCTGAAAGCTGTGTTAGTAGAACGGGAGCGGCTGATAAGAGAGCAACAAGATCGAATTGAGAGGCTCGAAACTCGACAGGATCGGTTGCTTGAAGATAAGCAAACCTCAAAGAACATATCAAAAGGCTTCTTTGAGCGTATCAAGGCTGTTTTTTCAGGGTGATTACTTGAAAAGTATATCCAGAGCTTTGTTGACAGAAGCGTGATACTTCTCTTCGAGACGACCCAATTTTTGCTTGAAACGCATTTTATCAACGCTTCTCATCTGCCTTAAATCCACACGTCGCTCTACATCCAGATTGTTGACTTTGCTAGGCTCTACATTAACAGCATAAAAGCGCGGCTGAGTACCCTTTAAGAATGGTGCTATAAAGACCATCTGGCCTTTGTTTAATGTGTCGGATGAGACAACTAGGCAAGGTCTGGTTTTTTGAGTCTCAACGCCAACTGTGGGGTCTAAATTGACCCACCAGATTTCAAATTGTGAAACCATCGTTTTGATATTCGCCTTCTAAACCATCCCATAACGTGGCATCCCAATTCTTTAGCTCGGCTTTTAGTTCGGGATCATTGTCATCTTCTGCCATTTGCCGGATGAGTTCTCTCTCAAACTGTCGCTTTTTATAGTCTGCAAGCACTTCATTAACAAAGGCACTCCGATTTTCGCCGCCATGAGTGGCGACAAATTCATAAATCTCTTCATCAACAGTGATGTTTAAGCGCTTTGCCATAATGCAATACCCTTGGTTGATATTATCAATTTATCACATTGGTTATGCCATTACTAGGTTTTTTTAGGGAAACTTATTTAATCCCACATTCTAGCGGCAATAGCGCGTTGTTCCTCACCGAGGGCATTGGCATAGATGGCGGTCACTTCTAGGGATGCCCTGAACGTTTTCGTTTGCAAGTCCCTACAAGTAGTGGCTGGTTTTGGGTATGCGGCTAGCCGGTATGGAGCATAGGATTTTCACTATAGTCAAAGGCAAGTGTGGCTAATGCTACAACACGGGGGATAGGACGCTTGCCTTGTTCATAATAGGCAACCATTCGGCGGCTGATCCCAAGTGCTGCCGCTGCATCATCCAGTGTGTAATTGTGTTTTGAGCGCCATTTTCTAAATGAATCGGCGCTCATGGTCATACCCGACTGTTCTTGAGCTAATCGCCACAATGTATCGGCTGACATATCAAGTCCGTTTGACCAAACGATATCAGTTCCGTATTCTCCAACTTGAACAGACTGGAAAAGATTATGAGACTTGCGCAGTGGCGCATAGACCTTGAACGATTCAAGCAGCTTGGACACGTCTACGATGCTTTCGGCTTTGCCTTGAACCCATTGAATGTATAGCGTATAGGGTTTCTCACCGGCTTTAACGGAAAGAATACGAGGCAAGGGTTTTTTAGGCATCATGGTTCCCTTTCGTTTAGTTCTATCCACTTGAGGGCTAACATTTCTTGATGGTCCTTGGCCCAGGCAAGGGCATCGGCACTCTGATTAGAGGTTGACTCCCCGGCAATCACTGCGAGATCGGAAATTCGTACCAATACCTGAAAGTCAGGGCCGACGATATGAAAGTGGGGCGGATTGTGGTCATCAGCGTACATTCGTATACTGGTAGAGCCGAACCGTTGCAGAGTGGGCATCGAATCTCACTGACCTTATCATGTAGTGTAACTATTGCACTATTTTTGCCAAAATTCAAGTGAGTGCCTATGGAGCCGACGACTGGAACATAAATCTGAGCATGCTAAAGCAAAGCAAGTATCAACCCCACATTCTGGCGGCAATAGCTCGCTGTTCCTCACCGAGGGCATTGGCATAGATGGCGGTGACTTCCAGGGAGGCATGCCCCATCCACTTGCTGACCATGTTGAGGGGAATACCCTGAGTAATGGCAATGACCCCAAAGCCGTGGCGGAGTCCCTTGGGGCATTTGTGCGGGCCATCGAGAATATGTGCCTGGTTCATCACCTCGATGATGTGGCGCCAGGCCGTGGTTCTGGAAAACTCCCAGAGCGGCAGCCCTAGCCGGTTCTTTTTTCGTTTGGCCGATTCCTGCAACCCATGCGCCATGTTCAGGGTGTCCAGTAGAGCATCCGGCACTGGCACCGCCCGAAACACCCCTTCTTTTCGCTTTTTGAGCGTTTCAAAGACAATGGCCTTCTGCCCAAAGTCGATGCTCTTGCCAGTGATGGCCAGGGCTTCGGAGATGCGACAGCCGGTATAGGCCATGACCATGCAAAAGGTTCTGACCTCTCGGTCGGCTCGACTGGCGGCCTCCAGAAAGGCGTTCCGTTCGCTTTGGGTGATATAGAGGCGCTGGCCGTTGGCATCAAAGAGGGACATGGGTTAATCGTCCCACTCCTCGGCACCCACATCCACCGTGGCGATAGTTATGGCTGGAGTTGCTTCCAGATGCCGGGCTTTCTCTTTGCGGAGGGTGGCGACCTGCTGGTATGCGCTGGCGATATCTTGCCGCGCCAGGAACGCGGCCTCGCCTCCGCCTATGGTACTCAGGGAGCGGTGGCAGTTGTTCAGGGCTTGCAGAATGGCATCCAGCTTGTCCACTTCACGTTGCTTTTGCTGCTGGGCAAAACCGGGCTGGATATATTCACGCATGGGGAACCGCCTCTGAAACTCTAATTATAAGGAAGTGTTTCAAAAAAGCCGCCGGGAATCAAGCAGACAAAAACCGAGGAGCCTGTTTGTATCCGGATTCTCGGTTTTCTGAATCGCTTCAGGGTGTCGGTTAAATCTCAGAAATTGAAACAGAATTACCTATAGTGTTTCAGGAGGACTCAAAAGCGACTTGAGGTTGGTAAGTTTAGACGAGTCATAGATTGCTCCGTTAATCCGTTTTACCCCTTAAAGAAGCGTTGAGGCTGGGTCGAGACCACTTGGTTGTCCGTGACTCCATTACGCGGTGCTTCCGGAGGAATGGTGAAATAGATCGTGGTACCCTGATTCTCCTGGCCCTCGGCCCAAATGGTTCCCAGATGCCGTTCCACAACTTGTTTGGCAATCGCCAAGCCAATTCCATCGCCCGAATAGTCCAGCATGCTATGCATCCACTGAAAGGGCTTAAATAATCTATCAGCATCTTGCCTGTTAAAGCCGATGCCATTATCTTTGATAAAGAAGACTGGTTTAAATCCTTCTCCAGAACGGGTTGCTCCAACCTCAATCCGGGCTAGATCTTGTTGGCTTGTGAATTTCCAGGCGTTGTCAAGAAGGTTTTCCAGTAAGAACTGGATCAGAGCTTCATCGGCATCAACCCAGAGATTGTCTTCAATGGTCACTGTGACGTGGCGATGCGGCTGTTCGGTTTGAAGCTGAGCCAAAATACTTTGGGCCAGACGACTAAAATTTACCTGTTTGCGTATGAGTTTCGCATATTGAAGATTGGCCAGCCTCAAAAAATCATCAATATGCTGCAACATCTGCTCGTCATTGGCACAGATGCGGTGGAGGTAATCCTGGGCTTTGGCATCTAATTTGCCCCCATAGTCTTCCAACAAGATTTTGGCAAACACCGCATTCTTTCGGGCTGGGGCTTTTAAATCATGAGAGGCCATATAGGAAAAAGTACTCAGCGATTGGTTAGCCATCTCAAGCTCGTGCGTCCGTTCTTGAATCTTGGTCTCCAGTTCCTTGTTGAACTGACGCAATTGCTCTTCTGCCTGCTTTTGCGGGGTAATGTCATGTCGGATAGAGACATACTGATAGATGTGGCCGTCCATATCTTTAAAAGGCACAATGGTGGTATTCGTCCAATAAATAGAACCGTCCTTGGTGCGGTTGCAGATTTCGCCACGCCAAATATGGCCATGATCAATGGTGGCCCATAGATTTTTGAAAAACGACGTGGGGTGATAACCAGAATTAATGATGCGATGATTCTGACCCAGCAATTCAGCCTTGGTGTACTTGTAGATTCGGCAGAACGCCTCATTGGCGTATGTGATATCGCCCTGTTTGTTGGTAATCCCAATCACGGTGGATTCATCCAGGGCAAATTTCAGGGACGCCAGCTCCAGGGCATATTGCTGGAGTATGATTTCGATATTTTCTGCTGTCGGTTCAAAGCGAATCCCCTCGGTCGGCCAGCCCAATGTGGCTGTAATTAATGAACGTTCGACTCTATCCCTTTTATTTTTAACCATTGAAGTGATGCCTTATCTCCGAAGGAGGCAGAGTATTGCCCAGAAAATGCGGAATTTTCCACTGGAATACCAAAAATTATCATAAAGTCAGACATTTGCCATCGCCTATCCGGGCAGGGCTATGGTCAAGCGCTTCTTTGTCGCAACCTAATCGGTGTTTGGTAAGGATTCATGCAAAAAACACACAGATCGGAAAAAACCAAGCCCCATCACTCAAGCCTCATCACTATTGTCACATGAACGGCCGTCTATGGAACAGCCTAATAATAGGCCGTTTTTCAATTAAAAGCTGCTACATAACCCGTCTACAGAGCTTTTGATACAAAATATACTCTCCTAAAAACATTTGGCCTAATGGTACACCGATCCACATCGGCACTGAGCCGGGTTAAAGACCACTTTACTCCGCCTCTTTCCTGTGT
>CABHPA010000169.1 GCA_902168245.1 Candidatus Melainabacteria bacterium | reverse complement strand
GCTGACCGGAATCGAACTGGTGACCTACTGATTACGAATCAGTTGCTCTACCAACTGAGCTACAGCAGCACTGCGGGCGGCATTATAGCAATAATGCGTGTCTCCAAACAGCAAACCACTGATCCGGGCATCCATGCCGCTCATCGGTTGCCCGTAGACGCCCAGCGGCTCGTTTTGATTCACTCAAACTAACCATACGAAGGATTATCCATGCGCCCCCATTCTGCCACTCTCGGCTTTAGCCTGATAGAACTCATGATTGTAGTTGCGATCATCGGCATTCTTGCCGCTATTGCAATTCCTAACTACAACGAACACATCATGAAAGCGCGGATCACAGATGCAGTATCCAAGCTTTCGGATATGCGTGTACGCATGGAGCAATTTTTTCAGGATAACCGCACTTATGTCGGGGCTTGCCAGGCCGGGACACTAGCGCCTTTGCCGGCAAACACAACATACTTTCAGTACTCTTGCCCTGCAGCCAATTTGACGGCGACGACCTTTACAGTAACAGCAACGGGTATCGGTGTAATGAACGGTTTTGTCTACACCATCAACCAAAACAATGTTCGAGCCACAACGGGGGTGCCCACCGGATGGACAGCCAACGCCTCGTGCTGGACGCTCACTAAGGGCGGGAGCTGCTGAGATGAAACGCTTGCGAGGCTTCTCTCTCATAGAGGTCATGGTAGTCATCGCAATCGGCGGTATTTTGCTTGCGATCGGCTTGCCCTCCTGGCAGAACCATTTACACAATTCACGTATTCGAGCTACAGCCCAATCCTTCCTAACAGGTCTGCAGGCAGCCCGCACCGAAGCAGTACGCCGTAACGTAAACGTCGACTTTGTGTTAACTGACGCAACGACCCTAAATGAAACATCTACAGCATCAGCGCTAGGGCGCGGCTGGGTTATACGCACCGCGGATGGAGCTTCGTTCATCGAAGGTAAAGCATTTAACGAAGGAGGCAGAGGTGATGGTACGCCCGTTGTCGTCAACGATACAAATAACGACGCCACAGCAAATACCGATGCAGTATCTTCAATTACCTTCACAGGGCTAGGCACAACGACGCTTGCAGCCAATACCATACTGACCTTCACCAACCCTACCGGTGGCCCTTGCGCTACTGCCTTAGTTCCAGCCGCAATGCGCTGCCTGAATATTGTAATAAATCGGGGTGGGCAATCGAAGATGTGCGACCCGACAGTTACTGCGGCCGGCGATACCCGGAGCTGCACATGAAGCCACTTAGAAGCTGGCACGATCAGCAGGGCATCATGCTGATCGAAGGCATCATCGGGATGCTGATTTTTCTTGTCGGGATACTGGCAATGCTCGGTTTACAAGCCTCTGCCATCGCCGTGCAATCAGATGCTCAGTACAGAATAGAAGCGGCTAAACAGGTTGACCGGCTCCTCGGTGAAATCAGTGTGACTGTTGATCGCAGTAGTGATGCGGCGCTGCTAGCATCCCTTCAGTTGTTTCAACACCAGCCCTCTGGCACAGCCTGCAACTACAGCGGCGGAGCGTCTACTCAAGCAGCCATTGCGGATTGGGTCACTGCATTAACAAGCACCACAAGCACTCGCCTGCCAGGAGCAACGGCCGTAATGCAGCAAGTTATTGTCAATGCTGCGAACTTCAACCAGGTCACCATTACCGTTTGTTGGCAAGCGCCAAATGACACGGTGCCACGCCGACACACCGTAGTCTCGTACGTGAACTGACCATGACAGAAACCTATCTCCGGGATCAACAAGGCTTCACGCTTACCGAAATACTGGTGGCGATGGTAATTGCACTAATCGGGATCATCATGATGTTTCAGATCATGGAAAACTCCGAAGCTCGCAAGCGAACAACCGGTGCAGGAAGCGACGCACAGACCAGTGGAGCAATTGCGATGTACGCTTTTGAGCGCGACCTCCGACCGGCTGGTAACGGCTTCGGTGGAGTTGCGCCTGCCTCGCTTGGATGTACCGTCACGGCATACGATGCTGGACGCGCCGCAAACTTCAACTTTCCTTTATTGCCAATACAGATTGTAGATGGTACCGATGGAGCTCCCGATCAGGTCATCAGCCTCTATGGCGGAGCGGAGGTTGCCTCCCTATCACTGAGCTTCAACGCTTCGACCGTCACAAGCAAGAGTCTGGACAGTAACGGTGGCAGCTCACGCGGAGGCTTGATGCTGGGCGATGTAATGCTCGTTGTTAGTGGCGCCTCGTGCGGATTAATCGAAATAACGGATAACACGCACAGCGACGCTCGCACCATAAACCACGGACAAGGAACATACCCAAGACACTATCCTGCGGCCAAGGTCAATATAGCGAGCGACAATGATTATGAATATGTTTCCGCTCCCGCACCAACAACCAATCCAACCGTCCGCTACAACGCTGCAGCTGGCTATCATGTAACGACGAGCGGTACACTTTTCAATCTTGGGCGTCGCGACCTTCCACGCCGCAATATCTGGCAGATTACGAACGGTAACCTGACCGTGACAGATGATTTCCATAATGGCCCAGAACTCAGTATTGGGGATGGAATTGTCAATCTTCAGGCGCAATATGGCTTGTCTACTAGCAGTCCTCCAACTTGGCAAGAAACTGCTCCCGCCAATTGGGCTAGCGTTATCGCCATCCGGGTGGCGCTCCTTGCGCGCAGTCAACAGTATGAAAAAGAGAACGTCAACACCAATGCCGATGGCAGCGACAAAGTACCCTCCTGGAGCGGCGGTGCCTTCACGATGACAAACGCTGACGGCACTCCGGATACTACACCCGACTCTCCCAACAACTGGCGCCGCTACCGGTATCGGGTTTACGAAACAACCGTGCCTTTACGCAATAGCCTTTGGGGGCAATCACCATGAAGCAAGCATGTCCCTGCGAACCTAAACAGCAAGGCGTGGTACTGCTGATTGCGCTGGTCATGCTGATAACAATTACGCTCGGTGGCTTGGCGCTTTACCGCCAGGTTGGCACAGGCATCATCGTCGCGAGCAACCTTGCCTTCAAGAGCAGCGCACTGGTCGCATCCGACCGCGGCCTTGAGGCTGCCCGAGCATGGCTCATCAGCACTGCGGTTGACTTGAATAACGCCAGCGTTCCGAATGGGTACTTCGCAGCTTGGTGCAATAGCGTCATCGATCCCAGCAATACTCCGGACGCCAACAACGATGGTCAGGTTGATGACTGCAAGGCAAACCCATCCCCCGGCAATTTCGATCCGTGGGCATTCAACTGGGATAACTCAGCGCTCGCCACTAATGACGATGGCAATGGCAATCGGGTGCGTTATGTCATCCATCGGCTATGCCGAATTCCCGGGGCCTTGAACTATACCCACCCCTTGGGCATCCCCCAGGAGTGTGTAACGTTGGGATCGGCGACAGCTAGCGGTGGCGCCGAGATTATCGACTACGGCAACCGCACACTCACTAGCAAGATCCAGCCTTATTTTCGCGTGACGGCCCAAACTCTTGGGCCGCGCAATACCACCGTGTATACCCAGATGATTCTCTACTAACAGGTGCAAGCATGACTACTATCCGTCTAATGTGCCGCTCCGCATTCTATCTGCTCAGTATGACCATGGTTGGCAGCAGCCTTGCTGCACAGACCGACCTTGCCGATACGCCGCTGGCCAGTCAGAAGAGTGACCAGGTCAAGCCCAACCTTCTGTTCATCCTCGACGATTCGGGTTCGATGGACGATGAAGGCATGCCCGATGGTTTGAGTAGTAACACTGTCGGCTACCGCAACAACTTCTGTAACTATGTTGCATACAACCGTGCAGTCACTTACGCAATCCCGCCCGCACCCAGCGGGGGGGCCACGCTGCTCAACGAGAATAGCCAAACAAGCTTCACTACCGCCTACGACGACGGCTATGGCAGCTATACGGGAGAAGACGGTACCAGCAATCTAAGCAATAGATATTACTGGGTGCTCAACAACCCGACGACCGACACCATCAACACCACGCTGACCCCGGAAACGGGGGTATGCAACCTGCAACAAAACGTGCTGATTCCGTCAAACAGCAACGACAACAACAATACGATCAACAACAAGAGCAATCTGGTAGGGGTCTGCTACACAACGCGGGCGGACAAAAACTACAATAACAGCGCCGCGGCCACCAGCCTTTCGACGACTGGCAACTGCCCCAACGGCCAGACCCTGGTCTGGCGAAAAGTAATCGTTTCTAACACCTCAGGCTCCCCAGTCGCTGACGAAAGACAGAACTACGCCAACTGGTACAGCTACTACCGTAGCCGCCTGATGATGATGAAGGCCGCAGTAGCACGCTCCATAATCACTGTCACCGACGCCTATCGCCTCGGCTTCATGACCATACATCCCGGCACCTTCAATGAAACCGCAGACACGGACAGTTCCTCCAACCGCGGCGGCAATGGTAGTGACGTCAGCGCTAATAAGTTCCTAAAGGTCTCAGACTTCGATGTAAGCCAGCGTACCGCATGGTTTACAAAGCTCTACCAGCAAACAACGACCGGCTCAACGCCTTTGCGCACTGCCCTTTCGGTGGCTGGCCGCTATTTTGCCGGCAAGAATGATGGTATCAACCAGGGGATGATTCCGACGGCAGCCGACGATCCTGTCCAGTACTCCTGCCAGCGCAACTTCAGCATTCTGACGACAGACGGATACTGGAACCGCAGCGGTGGCATCAGCCTCGATGGCACCAATATGGTTAACAACGACGGCAACCTGTCCGAGCTTGACGCATACAACCCACTCAACAACAAGATACCTGTCTCGCCACGCCCAATCTATGACGGAGGTACGGCAACTTATGTCAATAGCACCGCGAGCATCCAGTACCAACGCGCATCTTGTGTTTACAGCACGCAAGAGCAAACCCGCACGGTGCAATTGCAACAATGCTCAACACCGCGGAGTAATGTGCAGATACAAACTCGCTCTGGCGGCAGTTGGGGTGCCTGGACATATATCACTGGCACCGTTTGCAACTATGGCACTAACACCAATTGTCAAGGCGGACAGCTACAAAGGTACCGTAACAACAGGTGGAACGATGACAATGGTTGTACGCCGAGCAACGAGACGTGCCGTCGCATCGTTACCGCTTATACCTGCCCGAATAATGACTGGGCCAACAACGAATGCACAAACACGAACAACGCCACGACTCCCTTGTGCAGGACACAAGCCAGTGCGTGGTCTGATATTGCAAGCTGCGATCCAGTAGGCCCAGACGGCAATGGAGCAGCCGTGCAGTGTCAAGACATCAACACTATGGGCTACAAAGTCCAGTACAAATCGACCATCAACTCGGAAACCTGGAGTGGCCCAGGCAAAACAGGACAACGGCAAAGCACCGCCAGCCCAATAGTCAGCAACTGGACCGACCTCGATAGCACCTGCTACGCCACCCAGCCTACGCTACCAACCGGGGGGACAGTCACGGGCAATGGTCCGCCGACCCCGCCCGCAGGTTGCACCAGTGGCAATCAGGTCTGGCCATGTGAAACCTATTCGTCTACCGGCGGCAGTGTAAATACGCTGGCTGACGTTGCACAGCATTACTACAAGACCGACCTGCGCCCCGGAAACTTGGCGGTGCCTCAGACAGACCCACTCTACGGTACCTGTGCCGGCGGTGGTGCGCTGGGAGGAACCATCGATGTGTGTACCAACAATGTTTCAACTGCGGCAACTACCGATGTCGAAAGTGACCGCGCCAACTGGCAACATATGTCCACTTTCACCATGGGTCTTGGCCTTTCCGGCACCTTGCCCTACTCTTCCACCTACAAGACAGACAGTAGCGGCACGTTTGCCAATATCCGCGCCGGCACGACCGACTGGCCGGTTCCCGATGGCGCTGACGGCCAAACGCCTATCAACACCGACCTCAAGAAGCTCGATGATCTTTGGCATGCGGCAGTCAATGGTCGCGGCCTGTATTTCAGCGCCACCGATCCAGATAGCGTCATTACCGGCCTTAAAAAGACACTGAACAGTCTGGATGCAGCGCCCGGTGCAGCCTCCGCCGCAGCGACCTCCAATCTGGAGCCGGTCGCCGGGGATAACTATGCCTATACGGCCCAGTATAAAACCCAAGCATGGACGGGTGATCTGCAGGCCCGCGAGATTGATCTTCTCAGTGGGGAAATCAGCGGGACCGCGGTCTGGTCCGCACAGGAAAAGCTCGACACAAGAACCAAAGCGGCTTGCGACAACCGAACCATCAAGCTATTCCGCGCTGGCGCGGCCAACAATCTGGTCGACTTCACCTGGAATACTTATGCCTGCGACAGCAATGGTGCTCCGACCGGGACGGCAAGCAGCGCACTCGATGCCGATGAACGAACCTTCTTCGGTAGCACTCAGGTTAGCCAGTTCAGCCATTTTCCGAACATGGGCAACGGGAACAACAACACCGTTGATCAGATCAGCGCCGCAGCTGGCGCCAATATGGTCAACTTCATTCGTGGCCAGCGCGGCAAGGAGGGCTTCTCCTCCAACCCGCTGACCAATAACGACCTCAACAAGCTGTATCGGGCTCGAGAGCATGTGCTCGGCGACATCGTCAATGCACAACCGGTGTTCGTCAGAGGGCCCTTCGCAGAGTATGTGGATGGGACGGGGGCAGGGTATAGAAACCCAGGCTACAGCGCTTACAAGGCGGCAAAGTCTGGGCGGCCTCCTATGGTGTACGTAGCCGCCAATGACGGGATGCTGCATGCCTTCTATTCCGGCACCTCAAACACTGATCCCGACGGAGGTAAGGAGGCCTGGGCATTCATCCCCTCCGAGGTGTTGCCGAACCTTCACAAGCTGGCCAGCGAAAACTACGCCAATAATCACCACTACTATGTAGATGGAACCCCTACAGCGGCTGACATTTACGACAAGACGGTAGCCGATTGCGGCAACACAAATCCGATTGACCCATCCATCTGCTGGAAAACGATCTTGGTCGGTGGCCTAAACAAGGGCGGCAAGGGCTATTACGCAATGGACATCACCGACCCGCTAACACCAAAAGCGCTCTGGGAGTTCAATTGGAGCTCGACGTGCTACAACGACTCGACCCCTGCATTGCAAGCAGCGACAAATGGTTCGGACTGTCATATCGGTTATACCTTTGGCCGGCCATTGATCGCAAAGCTCGGCGATGACACTTGGGCAGCCTTTGTCCCTTCCGGCCATAACAACGACGATGGCAAGGGTTATCTGTATGTCCTCAATGCAGCGACGGGCAAGATCATCTACCGCCTCGGCACCAATGCTGGCAGCTCCAGCGACCCTAGTGGGCTCAATGCCATGGCAGGTTGGACGAATGACGGCCCCCTGCAAAACAACCGAGCAGATCGGCTCTATGGTGGTGACTTGCTGGGCAATCTCTGGCGCTTCGATATCAATGACGTAATCGCCCCCAATGGACGCGAAGCCACCCTCGTTACCACCGTGGTTGACAGCAGCGGCCAGGGACAACCAATTACGACACGCCCTCGCCTTGCTCTGGTCGGTCAAGACAACTACGTCTATGTCGGCACCGGCCGTTACCTAGGCATCTCCGATAAAGCCACGACACAACAACAAACGATCTGGGCAATCCGGGATCCAATGACGCAAACTGCCATTGCCACGCCTCGTACCACACTGGCCTCCAGAACCATGGTCAATGTCGGTACAGATACCAATGCCACACGGACGATCACAAACACTAACTGCGGCATCACAACTGACGGCTGGTATATCGATCTTCCAGACCTTGGTGAGCGCGTCAATATCGACATGCAACTGCAACTCGGTACGCTCATCGCGGCAAGTAATGTACCGGCGCCGAATGCCTGTAATGTTGGCGGCTACGCTTGGCTTAATTTCGTCAACTACAAGACAGGCTGTGCCGTTGCCAATTCAAACGGTATTGTAGGCAATCGTTTGGCCAGCAGGGATGGGGTCCAGGCTCTGGCGGTGGGTCTCAATGTCGTCAGGCTACCCTCTGGCCAGGTGAAGATCATCTCAACCGACTCCGCCGGTGGTCACATCACTAGCTCCGGCGCATTCGAACTTCCAGGCCCCGATGGCCGACGTGTCACTTGGCGTGAAATTATTCAATAACGATGTCCTCGTCAGTTCTCACCCCCCTAGGCAACAGAGCAGCCAAGCGGCTGCTCTGTTGCCTAGGGGTATCTCTGGTTTTTCATGCCGGACTATATGCCTTAAAACCTAGCGAGCAGTGGGGGCTTGCTTCTACAGGTCCCATAAATGTACCCAGTGGACTTCAGGTCATATTGGTGCCCCAGCAATCTCATACAGAAGGTTCTTCTGTTCTACCTGATGCCACTGCCACCAGCGTAGTGGATCCGTCAGCAAGCTCGGTTAGCCCCGTTCCTGCGCTACGAAACGAACCCCGCCCCCCTCCCTCCGCAAACGGACTATTTGTCGGCCCGTGGTATTACGCTGCGCAGTATTTGCACCGACGCCCCAGTCCGTTAGCACCCATTCGCCCCGAATACCCAGCGCTTTCAGATGAAGAGGTGCATGTCGTCCGCATTCTTCTGATGATTAATACGTCGGGAACAGTAGACAGTTATCGGGTCGTTGCTGGGGAAAGAGGAACGCCATTCTCAGTGGCCGTCGTACAGGCATTTTCCAGCGCCCGCTATGCTCCGGGGCTCATCGCCAATATGCCAGTCAAAAGCCAACTGCTGGCTGAAGTCGTATTCAATCCGGGTAGCGGTGTCACCCAGACGAGCCTGAGCTCACCGCAAGGCGAGAATCTTCTGCGTTAGGGCTGAGCAAGTTCTTTTGGCAAGGGAAACGTAACGTTTTCCTCGATACCAGCAAGCGGAGACACGGTACCCGCGCCAAGCTCCTTAAGGCGGGCGATAACCCCTTCGACCAGCACTTCGGGGGCGGAGGCGCCGGCGGTGACGCCGACGCGAGCGTCTTTGCTGATCCAGTCTGGATCAATCTGTTCGGCACCGTCGATGAGGTAGGCGGGGATACCTAGATTCTTTGCGACTTCGGCGAGACGGTTGGAGTTGGAACTGTTCTTGGAGCCGACGACGATAACGACGTCACTTTCCCGAGCCAGCGTCTTCACCGCGTCCTGACGGTTTTGCGTGGCGTAGCAAATGTCGTCCTTCTTGGGGCCGACGATGAAGG
>CABHPA010000168.1 GCA_902168245.1 Candidatus Melainabacteria bacterium | reverse complement strand
TCTACTGCTTTTTGACGAAGTAAGGCTTGTTCTTCCTGCGTATGCCGCTTGGATCTTCTCTGACTCTCCATCCCCCTATGAAAGCATAAACAGGATTGTTGTACGCTATTAAATCACCGGATTAATAAGTCTCCTGGAAGTACGGTTGTGGCCTATTATTCACACCTTCGATTTTCTTATCGGCTGATATTGGCTTGCTGCCTCTTGGCCCAGGCCCCCTTTGCCCTGGCAGAGACGCCACCTGCACAAACTGCTCAGGTTACTCTGTCTGCGTCCAGTCAGATCCAGGCATTAACCCTGGAGCAGGTGATAGATGAAGCACTCCAAGGAAACCCAGCGCTTAATGCCACTAGAGCCCAAGAGCCAGTTGCCAAGGGCGGGATTATTCTGGCTAAGACTCGAGTGAACCCCAAACTCAACCTCCAGGTGGCCCCAGTTGAAACCACATATCACCCCATTGATATGGCGGCCACCATTCAGCTTGGCGGTAAGCGGGAACTCCGGATTCGGGTCGCCAAGTTTCAGGTGGACTCCACCAACGCTCAAATTAACACCATGACCTGGAAAATCCGGCAAGATACCCAGCAGGCCTTTTATGAATATGCCATTGCCCAAAAAGCGCTGTCGGTCTTACTAGATTATCAACAAGTAGCTGAGCGCTTAGTGCAAATCGCGCAAAAGCGAAAAGCCGTTGGTGATGCTGCGGGTCTGGATGTGTTTCGGGCTGAAGCCGCCCTGCTTGATGTCAATGCGCTGCTTGCTCCTGCTCAGGCTCGTGTGCATCAAGCCCAACGGCAACTCAATCTGGTGATGAACCGAAACCCGGAAGCGCCCATTAGCATCTCTGCACCAGAAACGGTGCAACTGCAAAAGACACCCACCGTGTTACCCTCTTTTAATGAACTGGTTGCTCAAGCCAAAGTCTCCCGTCCTGAATACCAGCAATATCAAGCCGATATTGACACCCAAAAAGCCAGAGTCAAACTGGCTAATGCGGGGAAATGGCCGGATATTCAAGTGGGGGCAGGTATTAGTATGGTTCCACAAAGCCGTAACCATTTTTGGGGTGAAAATCCCAGGTACGGGCCAGAGTTGTATACCCAAATCCCGCTCCCCGTTCTAGATCATCAACAAGGGCCGAAGGCCATTGCCGAAGCCAGCGCCAAACAACTGGTCGCTCAACGGCAAGCCTTTGATAATCAGGTGCAACAAGAGCTGAATCTGGCTTACAGCAATCTGGAAAGTGCCACCCTTCAGTTAAAGCTCTTTGTGACGCAAATTTTGCCCAAACAAAAAGAAATCTTAGCCACAAGCCAACAAAGCTACGGCTTAGGTTTTATCGATGCGACTGCAGCCATTACCGCCCAACAAGCCGCATTAATGGCCAGAACCAACGCTTTGCAAGTTCTCACCCGGTATTTCCAAGCCCGTATTGACCTGGAGCGAGCCGTGGGACACCCCATTGATTATGATAGTGCAGACGTAATGCCAGAAAGACAATCATCATGAAACGCCATAACGCCTCTATGCTTGCCATTTTCTTTGGGGTCTTCCCCCTGTTACTCAGCGGCTGTCAAGCGCCGCCTGCTGAGCCAGTGGCCAAATCCATTTCCGTGCATGTCGCTACAGTGACGCGAATGACCCTCCCAGATGTGTTAGAGCTAAACGGCATCGTGAACCCGCTACCGAACCAAAGCGCGAAAGTAGCCGCCATGGTGCCGGGCGTATTAACCCAAGTAGGGCCACAGGCTGGAGATTGGGTGCATCGCAATCAGGAAGTCGCTCAATTACAACAATCTGTCCAAAGCGCACAATTACAACAAGCTCAAGCGGCATATCAGATGGCAGATGCCAATTGGCTAAAGGCCAAAACCGGCTCAAGACCACAGGAGATTGCGCAAGCCCAGGCCACTGTGCAGGCAGCCAGCGCCACTTTACAAAACGCTGAGAAAAACCGGATTCGGATGCAAAAACTGCTGCAAGACAATATTGCCGCAGGCAAAGATGTGGATCTGGCCATCAGCCAGGAACGAGCAGCGCGCGCGCAGCTTCAAGTCGCCAAGGCCAACTTGTCGCTCTTTATGCATGGCCCCCGGCAAGAAGATCGCCTTGCCGCTAAAGCTCAGGCCAATCAAGCTGCAGCGATGCTGGCTCAAGCCAAAGCCAACTTTAATTTTACCCGGATTGTCAGCCCCATTGACGGGATTGTTGCTGAACGTTACGCCAATATCGGCGATCAGGCTGGCCCCAATACCCCTATCTTTTTAGTGGTCAACCCACGCACGGTTCTAATCCAGGCCAACATGCCGGTTGGGTATAACGCCAAGGTGGCCATAGGCCAAATGGTCAACACTCTCCTGCCTGATCAAGGCCAAGGCATAACCGGCAAAGTCATTAGCATCGGGATCAAGGTAGATCCGGTGAGTAATACGGTACCCATACAGATTGAAGTGTCCAATCCCCAACAGGCTTTAAAAATCGGGATGGCGGTTAAGGCCCGGATCGTACTTTCGGAGCATCAGGATGCCTTGGTGATTCCCAAAGCTTGCCTGATTAGTTTGTCTAGCAAACCTGATCAATACAAGGTCAATATGGTAGTCAACGGGCAAAGCATACCCATTGCAGTCAAACCGGGTATTCTCAGCAACACACAGGCAGAGATCCTGAGCGGCCTAAAGCCGGGGGAGAAGGTCATTACCGATATTGGGTATGAATTACCTGAAAAAACGCCGGTGGTGATTGCCAAATGATGGGAGAGGCTTTTAATCGGTTGTTAAACCAGCAAAGCCGAGCCGTTTACCTGGGCACTTTGATTCTGGTGATTGCAGGAATGCTGGCCTTATTTTCGCTGGCCAGCGGGATTTATCCCGAAGTCACGTTTCCCCGTGTGATTGTACTGGTGGAAGCCGGGGATGTGGCAGCCCAAAATCTCTTACCGAGTGTCACCCGACCCATTGAGGAATCGGTCAGTAAAATTCCGGGCTTTAAGCAGGTTCGCACCCAAACCTTGCGGGGCATGGTGGAGACTTCCGTCGAGTTTTCCAACCAGACGGATATCGAACTGGCCCTCCAACAAGTGCGCGGGCGTGTTGGGGAATTACGGCCCGGTTTTCCGCCCAATTCCAATGTGACCATTGAGCGGTTAATGCCGTCTGTTTTCCCGGTGCTGAGTTATAACTTGACCGCTTCCAACCTATCCATTCCTGTGCTGACCGAGCAGGCCATGTATCAGATCCGGCCGCGCTTGCTGCAAATTCCAGGGGTGGCGCAGGTGAAAATTCAAAGCGCCCAAAGCCGTGAAATTGCGGTTGAAGTCGATCCAGAACGCCTGGCTTCCTTGCAACTCAGCCTGAGTCAGGTTGCACAAGCTGTGCAACAAACCAACCAAGTCACCGTCATTGGCCGCAGCGAACGGGCGCATCAGCAAGCCCTGATTTTAGGAACCGGCGAACTCTTCCAGCCAGATGATTTTAAAAAGATTGTGGTGGCAACTCGAGGCGGAGCCCCCATTACCTTGGGTGAAATTGCCGCGATTCATGAAGGCTCTAACGATATCGTGACTGCCTTTAATGGCAATGGCCGTCCAGCGGTGCTGATCAGCATTCTCAAGCAACCCAACGGCAACCTAATTGAGATTACCGATGCGGTGAACCGTGTCTTACCAAAGATTATGCGGCAATTGCCCAAAGGCGCTAATATCCAGCCTGTCTATAACTTGGCCAATTTGGTTTCCGCTTCCATTGAGAACCTGAGAGATTCCATCCTGATTGGGATTGTCCTGATCATTGTCATTATCTATCTGTTTTTAAGAGATTGGCGCAGCACCCTGATTGCGTCCGCCACCATCCCGGTGACCATGGCCATTACCTTTGGCTTGATGTACCTGGGTCACCAAACACTGAACCTCATGAGCCTGGGTGGGCTTGCCGTCGCCGTGGGTCTGGTCATAGATGATGCCATTGTGATGATTGAAGGCGTCTTCCATAATCTGCAACTAGGCCTATTACCCAGAACGGCGGCCAATAAAGCAGTGACTGAGCTGGCTGAGCCTGTGATAAGCTCCACCATTACCACCATTGTGGTCTTTGCCCCGTTAGGTCTGCTGGAAGGCGTGGTCGGTCAATTTTTCACTGCGCTAAGCTATACCCTGACGGCCTCTGTCCTCATCTCGCTAGTCTTGGCTTTAACCGTCACGCCCATCCTATGTCAGCAATTTCTGAAGGTTCTGGAGAAAAAGTCGCCCCATCCGCACCCACAAAACCCTTCATCATCAGCATTATTATCCCAACTGCCTCAATTTGATTTTCAAAAACTGGTAGGAAAATCCCTGCATCGCTCTCGATTGGCATTAGGCGTTTCAGCCTTAATGATTCTCTTGCTCTTTCCCCTGAGTGGCTTCCTCGAAAAAGGCTTTATGCCTGAAATCGATGAAGGCAGCTTCGTGCTGGATTACTATGCGCCGCCCGGCACCTCCCTAAGTGATACAGACCATATTGCCAACCGTATTGAACAAATTTTGCTCCAAACCCCAGAAGTTATGAATTTTTCCAGACGTACCGGTGCCAGACTAGCTCTGGCGGCATCTGAAACCAGCCGGGGGGATATTCTGGTTCGCCTCAAGCCGTTAGGACAGCGCCATCGCTCTACGCCACAAGTGATGCAGGAAGTCCGACAGGCGCTAGAAACCCAACTACCGGGCGTGGATATTGAGTTAACCCAGATTCTGCAAGATTTAATTAACGATCTGGCCGATTCACCAGCTCCGATTGCCGTAAAAATCTTTGGCTCCGATCCATTGGTGCTTCAACGTCTGGCGGATCAGGTGGGCGATATTTTAAAGAATACCAAGGGTGTTGTGGATATTAACCGCCATACCCGGCCCAGCGCCACAGAGGAAACGGTTCGGGTAAATCCTTCAGCTGCCAGCCGGTTTGGCCTTCAAGTATCCGATGTGCTGAATCAGAGCCAGACCGCTCTGCTCGGCACAATCGTTACATCTGTTCGGGAGCAGGAAAAGCTGATTCCGGTGCGCGTTCGCTATTTAGATACCATGCGGCAAGGATATAATGAGAATCTGGCGACATTACCCATCTTCAATCTCACGGGAGCCATGGTACCATTGGGTGCCTTGGCTCAAATTGAATCCAAACCAGGACAACTGGAAATCCGACGGGAAAACCTAGCGCGGCTGGGTCTGGTCACCGGTCGGCTGGACAACCGGAACTTGGGCAGCGTGATGAAAGACATCCAAGCCCAGATTGCCAAACTAGATTTGCCCACCGGGTATTACATAGCTTACGGTGGGCAATGGGCCAGTCAGCAAACCGCTTTTACCAATTTATCGCTGGTATTGGGCTTAGCCATATTGCTGGTCTATCTGGTGTTGGTGGTTCAGTTCCGCTCTTTACTGACCCCCCTGCCTATCCTGATTGCTGTTCCTCTGTCACTTGTGGGCGTCTTCCTGGGCTTAATCCTGTTTCGGGTGCCACTGAATATTTCATCGTTTATGGGTATTATTCTGCTAGTGGGATTAGTGGTCAAAAACGGGATCATTCTGCTCACATACGCCCAGGCGCGCCTGGCTGAAGGACAGTCGTTGGAAACGGCCTTACAGGAAGCCGTTCAATTACGCTTGCGTCCCATTCTCATGACCACTTTGTGTACCTTGCTCGGCTTGCTACCATTAGCACTCGGTTTAGGCGCTGGCTCGGAATTGCAAAAACCACTTGCCATTGCGGTAATTTCAGGCCTATCCGTGTCCACGTTTATTACCTTGCTAGTGACCCCGACGCTCTTTTTAGGGGTTGAAAGACTCAAAACCAGCCGAAAATCAAAAATGCAAAGTTTATAAACAATAACCAATAGAATGAGTAATTAAAGCTAATGAACAAGCTGCCTCAAATCACCCTATCATTTTGGATTATGAAAATATGTGCAACCACGCTAGGGGAAACAGCGGGAGACCTGCTCTCCATGACGCTGAACATCGGCTACACTTTCAGTTCTATCATTTTGATTTCATTTTTTATTGTGACCCTACTCATTCAATTAAAGTCCAAAAAATATCATCCGTTTCTCTATTGGGGTGTCATCCTATCAACCAGCACTGCGGGCACAACCATGTCAGATTTCATGGATCGCACCCTAGGACTGGGCTACCTGAGAGGTAGTTTAATCCTAGTGGGCATACTGCTTTCATTGTTCGCATTCTGGCGCTTCAGGTTTGGTTCCATGTCAATGAATCATATTAGAACCTTACCGGTTGAATTTCTCTATTGGATTACGATCCTATTCTCAAATACATTAGGAACCGCTTTAGGCGATTTTTTAGCAGATGACTCTGGGCTTGGGTTTGCAGGTGGGGCGCTTCTAATCGGAGGGTTAATTGTATTGGTCATTCTCGCCAGAAATTTTTCACGCGTTTCGAACGTTTTGCTCTTCTGGATTGCATTTGTTCTCACTCGACCACTGGGTGCCACTTTAGGAGATCTTCTATCAAAGTCTCATAAACAAGGGGGGCTGGCTTTTGGCACGATTGGCTCGTCTTTAGTATTGGGAACTCTCTTGTTATCTCTTGTCTTATATTCAATGAGACCCGATAGACTATCTCCCCAAAATATCCAGTTAGAAGAACAAGAAACTGCAAATTAGACTGGAATTCTGACAATATGGCAGTTTGATGCAAATGGCAAGTAAAAATTGACCCACTGTGGCGAACATATTTTGACTTGACAGGCGTCCGAAATTCAGGTCCAGTTGAGAGTAGAGATTTTCCCTTAAAATTGAAAACAGGAGAATCTCGACATGAAAAAGACGCGTTTTACCAAAGAGCAGATTGTGAAAGCCTTGCAAGCGGTGGAAACCGGTGGAAAGAAGGCTGTTGACCAGCACGTGAGCTGGGGGTGAGCAATGCCACCTGGTACATCTGGAAACGGAAATACGGTGGGCTGGAAGTGAGAGGCTGTATTCACAGATTGGTTAATCGCTTGAGCAGTAGTCTGGAATGAGCGAGAGTAACAAAAGCCTCTTCGGAGGCTGTGGTTATTTCGTAATCTTTGGACAAGCGTCTAAAGGGGTTCAGCCAGGCCAGCGTTCGCTCCACAATCCAGCGTTTAGGCAGAAGCACCCAGCCTGCTGGCAAGCGCTCAACAATCTCAACCAGGCACGTTAGATAGAGTTGCACGTAATCAACGAACGTTCCCCGATATCCCGCATCCGCACAAACACCAAGCAGGCTGGGATATTTACAAAGAGCCTCTTCAAAAACAAGGCAGCCTGCGATTGTATCGTGTTCATTGGCGGCATGAACTTTCACATGTAGCAGATGCCCCTGTGTGTCCGTGACAATATGACGCTTACGACCTTTTACTTTTTTTTCCACCGTCAATGCCTCGCTGTGCGGCATTTCCTGTTGTCCTGGCACTCTGTGAGTCAATCAGTGAAAAGCTTGGCTGTGCGTTTCGCCCTTGAGCCACACGACTCCTGCTCACTAATCGCTGCAACAGTTTCTCCCAGATTCCTCGCTTCTTGGCACGGTGGAAAAAGCTATGAACGGTAGAATACGGCGGGAAATCACTCGGCAACATCCGCCATTGACAGCCCGTTTTCGTTAAATAAAAAACAGCGTTCAGCAAATCACGAAC
>CABHPA010000167.1 GCA_902168245.1 Candidatus Melainabacteria bacterium | reverse complement strand
ATTCAACCTTTCAGTTTCAAACCAACCGAACCCCTCCACTGCCCACCCTTCCCCCCGAACCGCCCAAACCAACGTTTTTAACCCCTTTCGTCAATTCATCCTTCATGCAGGGTTTAGGCGCCAATTTCGAGAGAGTCGCCAGCCAGGTGGCCAGTTTCTTTCTGGGCAACCGAAAGGAAAAGCCCAGCGCCGAAGAGCGCGAAAAGCGCAATTTAAACGACTTTTTCACCCTGGATTTTATGGGCGAGCGCAAGGTGGAAGAGATCAACCAAAGCGGCTTTGGCGATGGTTCAGAATAACTGGCTTTGCGGGGCTGGTTATTCTGAACCGGGCAGGTTTTAATCAAGAAACCGATTTTTCAATTCTGGACTACGAAAAAACTGGTGATGTAATTCAATAACCGGCAGCCAATGAACAACAAGGCGCCGCTGCGGTGCAGTAGCCGATTGGCGGTGGTACCTTTATATAACCGCATGCCCGTGAAAATTTGAACAAAATAAAGCACCAGCGTTAAGCCCGAAACCGCCACATGAAAATACAGCAATCCGTCCGGGGTGGGGGACTGCATGGTTTCGCCCAGTTTTTCCACTGCATGCCGGGTAAATTCAATGTAGAGCAGCAAGCCCAGATCCATGGCGAATGCGGTGGACATTAGCGGGATGTGAAGGGTGGGGCGTTCGCGGAACCAGACCCCCAACGCAATAACCGCAAGAACCAGCGTGGAAAACAGAATCAACATGGCCCTATTTTAGGGGAAGCGCCGGAATTCGGCAACTTATACGGTGATTAAACCAGTTTGGCAAGTTCCTTGCGGTGGCTTTTCAACATCAGCATACCCTGAACCGCGATTTCAGGCAGCGAGAATATCAGCCCCAGCGATTTTAAGGGCATGTGTGACGAAATCCAGCTCAGGGGCTTGCAGATTTTAGACACCAGCATGTCGGAGTATTGGACACGGGCATTCACCGCATGGCTCAGCATGCGGAACGCCTTTTTCTCCTTGGTGAGGGTCAGCATATCCCGCAGGGACTTGGCGCGCGGGCAATCGATATCGGGGAACAGGCTGCGGGTTAACTGGTTAAATTCATCCATCAGCCGATCGGCCATGCCATGATGCGGTTTTTCGTTCCAGGTCTGCTCAATCTTGGCAATTTGCCGGATGGGGTTCGGCTTGCTGCCATCCGTGTTCAGGTTGGCTTTTTTGAGGATTGTTTCGCCCCATTTCTTGCTGATCCAGGCGACCGGCAGCATCACCACGGCGGCCACCCAGCCCAGCACCGGAATCATGAATAAAATAGGCAAGGAGAGATCCGGCCCGTACTTATAGGCCAGACCCTTTAAAATCTGCCGGTTCTCGGCATGCTGCATATGTCCCCACAAATCCTTCCCGAACCGGCCCCAGGTAAATGTCGACGTATCCGCCGCCTGGAGTTTGCCTGAGCCGAAGTGGAGTTGATCCGCAACAGGCGGAAGGGCCGCACCGGGCGAAGCGACCGACGGGGGGGCGACGCCGCCTGCCTGTAAGCCCTGGTAAGGCTGCGAGGGTTTCAGTGCTGTGCTGGGAGGGATCAAGTTGGCCTCTGGTTGTAGTCTGGGATGTGGGTGGGTTGTGCTATAAAAACGGGTCATTCGGTTTTGTTGCGTCCCAAATGGAATGGCAAATGTAACAGAATGTCACAATCTGGCCGTTATTTTTTTAAGACGGGTCAAGTTTTCGGGCTTTGAGCCGAAATTGGATGGAGTACTGTTTCGCGACGCCTGTTAATAGCAAATGGATTGTTGAGAGGACTTCTTATGGGCGGCACCGTCGTCAATTGCAAGAAATGCAACAAGATTTTTCAGCAGCGCCTGCATCCCATCTGCCCGGATTGCGTTCGGCTGGAAGAAGAAAAGTTTACCCGCCTGTACCGTCTTTTGCAGGAAAGCGCCCCCCAGGGCGGCATCGCCATTCAGGTCTTGTCCAACACGGTGGGCGTCCCGGTAGACGCCATTGAGAAAATGTACATGGAAGGCCGCCTCAGCACGGCGGGCCTGTACCTTAAAATGCCTTGCCAGGCATGCGGGGCGCTTTGCGGGGAACGGGACCGCAAGGGACGGTTCTGCCACAAGTGCAGCGAATTAACCGCTAACAAAGCGGGCGTGGAAGTCAAAAGCGTTCAGGATATCCGGCGGGCCGAAGAACTGGAGATGAAGCGTCAGGCACAGGAAGCGATCCTCAAAAAGGCGCGTCCCGATAAACCGGACGCAAATCGGTTCGGCTTTAGCGTTCGGCGCTAGGCCGCCCAGGCTTCGGGCGTATCAGGCAGCCATCCAAAAGGGAGGGCAAGTGGTGTTCATCTTTTCCCGCCGATAGCCAAACCGGAAAAAAAGAGCGATAATAGGGGCAGGGGATAGTGTCTGTTGATTGCAAGGACACCGAATAGACAAAAAACGGACGGTATCCCGTTGACTGTAGTTTGGATGATGCCAGCACCGGACAGAAACGGTAGCGAGCCGGTTCGGTGGGGGATAGAGTGAGAGGCTGACCGATTTGATGACCGAACCCATTCCCAACGCCCGCACGGAAAAGGCGGACAATGCCCCATACCGGCGCACCAGCGTAGCCGACCCGATTCACGGCCTGATTCAGTTCGATCGCAACGACCCGACCCAGAACCTGGTGCTGACGGTTATGAACAGCCGGGCTTTCCAGCGTTTGCGGCGCATTCGCCAGATGGGCCTGGCCGAATTCGTGTTTCCCGGCGCCACCCATTCCCGCTTTGTGCATAGCCTGGGCGCCACCTATTTAATGATGCAGACCCTGGATCATTTCAGCCGATCGGGCAAGGGGAAATCCGTTCTGGAAAGCACTTACGGAAATACCGGCATTCCCCTCAGCCGTTTGCTGATGCTGGGTATTCTGGTGCATGACATCGGGCATACGCCGTTGTCGCATACGCTGGAGGATGTGCTGGATCTGAAAAGCCAGGGCTTGTTGCATGATCAGTACTGGAACCGGAAAATTCTGACCGAAGACCCTGAATTGCAAAAACTCTGGAAACGCTTCGGCTCCGGCCTGCCGGAAGCGGTGCTGAACTTTATGGGCGATGGTGCGCCCAAGCATTTTATGGCTCAACTGGTCTCCAGCCAGTTGGATATGGATCGCCTGGATTACCTGCAACGGGACAGCCACTTTCTGGGGGTGCAGTATGGCCGCATTGAGGCCGCCCGGATTATCTCCAACATGGAGATCGCCCACTTATCCAACGGGCAAGAAGTGGTGGCCGTGCGGGAAGAAGCGGTGCCAGCCATAGAACATTACCTGTTTGGCAGGCACCAGGCGTATAAAATGGCCTTGCACTCGCTGGATAAAGCTTCGGAAGCCCTGCTGAAGAAAGTATTACAGCGCTTCCAGTGGGTTCGCCAGCAGGGAATTGAAACCGGCGAGCCTTCCGAGGAGCTGTACCAGTTGATGACCGACGGCAAGCGCCTGAGTACCGAGCAGTACCTGCGTATGGACGATTGCTACCTGTGGGAAAGCATCAACAAGTGGGCCAGCTATTCCAAGGATAAACTGCTGTCGGAACTGGCCAACCGTATGTTGCGGCACAACCTGCTCAAATTTGTGGATTTGGCCAAGTACGGCTTTGAGGGGGCTTCCATTCAGGAGATTCGCCCCGTATACGAAGCCTTGGAGAACCACTACGAAAAGCGCGGCCTGGCGTTCGACTTTTGTTACGAGGAAACACTGGTGCATTCCAAGCCCATGTACCAGCCCCGCGACGCCAGGGAGCCAATCTGGGTGTTGACCGGGCGGGGCAGCGTGGTGGACTTGCGGGAGGTTTCCTCGTTCTCGCTCTCGGTCAAGGATCAGACCAACCTGAAGCACCTGATTTTCGTGTGGGATCGCGAAGCGATGAACGTGCTGACGGATGCACTGGATCGTTATCTGCCCTGCGCCGCGTTATCCGTGGAAGATGTGCAGCAGGAAAACGAGCGTTGGTTATAAATTTAGTCGAGGGTCTGTGATGTCGGGGGAAATTCCGGACATCACAGTCCCGCCTGGCTTGTTGAGGGGGACGCTTTGTGAACGGGGGATTCATCCGGCAATCATTAAATCATTTTTAAGGTTTAACTGGAGAATGGCTCCGGCAAGGATAATAGGATTTAGATACCACGCAACCTGCGCCCGGTGAGAACGCGACACCCGAATTCATCGACCGGCAGGCTGAAACACGGGGGATGAAACACCGATGATTGATTTGAACCGTTTAACCACCCAGGCCCAGGACGCCTTTGTTGACGCCCAGACCATCCTGAAGCGTTACGAGCAGAACCAACTGGATAACGAGCATTTATTGCTGGCCATGCTGGAAAACGAAAAGGGTCTGGTGGCCAAAATGTTCGTCAAGCTGGACATTAATACCCGAACAGTTCGCGGCGATTTGGAAACGGCGCTGGCCAAGCGGCAACGGGCCACGGTGTCCTCGCTGGAATCGGGGCAGGTGTACATTACCCCCCGCCTGAAAAAACTGATTGACGAGGCCGGAACCGAGGCCGAACGCCTGAAAGACCAGTACATCAGCACCGAACATATTTTGCTGGCCCTGTTGGAATCAGGCGGCGACGCTTCCGAGATTTTGCGTCGCCAGAACCTCACCAAAAACAATATTTACGCCATCCTGAAAGAGATTCGCGGAGGGAAAAAAGTGGATAGCCAGAACGCCGAGGACAACTACCAGGCGTTGGAGAAATACGGGCGCGATCTGACCGAAGTGGCCCGCACCGGCAAACTGGATCCTGTCATTGGCAGACAGGAGGAAATCCGCCGGGTGATTCAGGTACTGAGCCGCCGCACCAAGAACAACCCGGTGCTGATTGGCGAGCCGGGAGTGGGTAAAACCGCCATCGTGGAAGGGCTGGCCCTGCGGATTATCAATGGGGACGTGCCGGAAAGCCTGAAAAACCGCAAGCTGATTGCCTTGGATATGGGCGCTTTAATTGCCGGGGCCAAGTTCCGGGGCGAGTTTGAGGAGCGCCTGAAAGCGGTGCTGAAGGAAGTGCAATCCGCCGAGGGCGAGATTATTTTATTTATTGATGAATTGCATACCGTGGTGGGCGCCGGGGCCACCGAAGGGGCCATGGACGCCAGCAACCTGCTCAAGCCCCTGCTGGCCCGTGGGGAACTGCACTGCATTGGGGCTACCACCCTGAATGAATACCGCAAGTACATCGAGAAAGACGCCGCCCTGGAGCGCCGGTTTCAGCCGGTGCTGGTGAACGAACCTTCCGTGGAGGAAACCATCAGCATTTTGCGGGGGCTGAAAGAACGTTACGAAGTGCATCATGGGGTGCGCATCAAGGATTCCGCCATTGTGGCTGCCGCCACGCTGTCGCATCGCTATATCGCCGATCGCTTCCTGCCGGACAAGGCCATTGACCTGATTGATGAAGCGGCCTCCAAAATCCGCATGGAAATTGACAGCATGCCCCAGGAACTGGACGAGATCAGCCGCCAGTTGATGCAGCTGGAAATTGAGCAGGAAGCGTTGAAAAAAGAGGATGACGAGGCTTCCCGCGAGCGGCTGAAAAAGCTGGAAACCGAAATCGCCGATTTGCGCCGCCAGAAAGAGGAACTGGAAACCCGCTGGAAACGGGAAAAAGAAGAAATCCATGTGGTGCAGCGGATTAAAGAGGAAATTGAAAAAATTAAAGTGGAAATCGAGCAGGCCGAGCGGGATACCGATTTGGCGAAAGCCGCCGAACTGAAATATGGCCGCCTGCCGGAACTGCAACGGCAGCTCAAGGAGGAGGAATCCAAGCTGGGTGGGGAACGAGGAAAAGGCGAAAAAGAAGAAGGCCGGGTGCTGCTTCAGGAAGAAATCGATGAGGCGGATATCGCCGAAGTGATCAGCCGGTGGACGGGTATCCCGGTCACCAAGTTGGTGGAAAGCGAAATCG
This sequence comes from Candidatus Melainabacteria bacterium, assembly GCA_902168245.1. Taxonomy (GTDB): domain Bacteria; phylum Cyanobacteriota; class Vampirovibrionia; order Vampirovibrionales; family Vampirovibrionaceae; genus Vampirovibrio. The sequence continues at coordinate 63,447 of CABHPA010000167.1, read as the reverse complement.
ACAAGCTGCTACGCATGGAAGAATTTTTGCACCGGCGGGTAGTCGGTCAGTCTCTGGCGGTGGAAGTGGTTTCCGAGGCGGTTCGCCGCGCGCGCGCCGGGCTGAAGGACCCCAACCGGCCGGTGGGCTGTTTCATGTTCCTGGGGCCGACCGGGGTGGGCAAAACCGAACTCACCAAGGCGCTGGCCGAGTATTTGTTCAACGATGAAAACGCCGTGGTACGTATTGACATGAGCGAATACATGGAAAAACATGCTGTGGCCCGCTTAATTGGCGCACCGCCCGGCTACGTGGGTTACGAGGAAGGCGGTCAGCTAACTGAAGCGGTACGGCGTAAGCCTTACAGCGTGGTGCTGTTTGACGAGGTGGAAAAAGCCCACCCCGACGTATTTAACGTGCTGCTGCAAGTGATGGACGATGGCCGCCTGACGGACGCCAAGGGGCGCACTGTGGATTTTCGCAACACGGTGATTATCCTTACCAGCAATATCGGCAGCCCCATCATTCTGGAAGCCCGCCTGAAAGGAAGCTTGGGGCAGGCGGCGGAAAGCGACGAGTCGTTACGGGAGCGGGTAATGGAGGAGGTGCGGGCCAGTTTCCGCCCCGAATTTATTAACCGGCTGGATGACATCGTGTTCTTTGAAGCCTTGAGGCCGGAGGATTTGCGTCAGATTGTGGATATTCAACTGGGTCGCCTGCGTAAAATGCTGGGTGAACGCAACATCACCATTGAATTAAGCGATGACGCCAAGGAAATGCTGGGCAACCTGGGTTACGACCCGGTCTATGGCGCGCGGCCGCTGAAGCGGGTGATTCGCAAGTACATTGAAAACCCGCTGGCGAATGCGATCCTGAAAGGCGGCTTTCGGGACGGGGACGCCATTCAGGTGGAACTGGATTCCTCACAACCCGATCAACTCAAATTCAACCACGCGCCGGAACCGGCTTCACCTCAGGAGTCTGCTTCTCAACGCGTAAAGGCCGGTTCCTAGATGATTGAAGTGACTCGCCTGAACGGGGCCATTTATTTTCTGAACCCGGATATGATCCTGACCCTGGAAGCCACGCCGGACACGGTGATTACCCTGACCAACGGGGAAAAGCTGATTGTGCGGGAAAGCCCGCATGAGCTGATTGATCGCTTTGTGGCCCTGAAGCGGCGCATCGCCTGCGAATTGCCCGCCATTAAAAGTCGAGACCCCGACTCCTGAATGGGAGCGGGGTCTGGATTTTTTAATTCTTGAACGGTCGGCAAATTAGCCAAAATAGCTTAGTGATCTGCCGTATGGTTGGTTTTGTTGGTTGTCATAATCAGACTGGAACGGCTTGACCGCGTGTTGCGGTTTTTCGCTGTAGCTCAGCAAAGTTTGCGGCTGGTTCTGCTGGCCATCAATCTTCTTTTTGCCATGGTGCTGGCCTTGCACGTGATGTCTTTGCGTTGATTGTCCATTAACAGCAGTCGTTGTCATATGTGAATCCCCCATAACCCTATTCCATTCCGAAACACTAATTTGAACTATTGAAACACTTACAAATTTATAAAAACAAGTTTTAAGGATTTGATGCTAGCGCCTTGTGTTTATGTTGAATAGTGGTTATTCCAGAAGATCCGGCCGAGCCAGTTTGGTTTTCTGAAGCGCCTGCGCTTTGCGCCATTTGGCGATTTCCGCATGGTTGCCGCTTAGCAGCACATCCGGCGCCCTTAGCCCTTTGTATTCGGCTGGACGGGTGTAATGGGGGTAGTCCAGCAAGCCGTCATAGAAAGAATCCGCCTCTACCGAGGAAAACTTTTGCACCGCGCCGGGCAACAGGCGGGTGATAGCGTCCATCATGCACAGGGCGGGCAATTCTCCGCCGGTAAGGACGAAATCCCCTATGGAGACTTCTTCTATGCCCGGAATCAGTTGCATAATGCGCTCATCAAAGCCTTCGTAATGCCCGCAGAGTATGACCAACTGTTTACATTGCGATAATTCCAGCGCGAATGGATGATCGAACTTGCGCCCTGCGGGAGTGGTAATTAGGACTCTGGCGGGTTCTTGCAGGGGAAGCAGGCTTTCAAAGGCGCTTTCCACCGGCTGACAGGCCAGCACCATCCCACTGCCACCCCCAAACGGGGAATCATCCACCTTTTTGTGCGGATCGGTCGTAAAGTCCCGAATGTTGATCGCCTGCACGTCAATCACGCCATTTTTACGCGCCCGGCCCATAATGCTGGCCGAAGCGTAGGCGTCAATGATTTCCGGAAACAGGGTGAGGATACTGAATTGCATGCGAATCACATCATTGGGAAAGAAGAGGTCGTTCAGTTGGAAATAACCCGGTTTACTGCTCCAGCCGATCCGCAGTGACCGGCTCCGAGGACATGGCCAGAAAATCGCCAAGCAGATCGATCGAGATGGTCTTGTTTTCCAGACAGACTTCGGGGAAAAATTTGTCGATAAACGGGATCACTACGGTTTGATCCGAGTCTTCCAACTGGATTTCCAGAAAATCTGACCCGCCGGAAGAGAGCAGGTCTTTGACCACGCCCCGCTTGCGCCCGGTTTCGGCATCCACGACCGTCAGGCCAATCAGGTCGTCCGCCCAGAACTCGTCCTCGTCCGGTTCCGGCAAATCCGCCAGTTCCGCCAGCAATACGGAACCGACCAGCGGCTCCACAAAGTTGCGATTGTCCAACCCTTCAAAGCGCAGGATGACCAATGGCCCCTGGAGTCGGGCGCTTTGGATGGCGACCGTTTTCTCCTCGCCGGTCTTGGGGTTTTTCAGGAGCAGTTTGTCCAGGGTGCCAACCCAGCTGGCTTCTTCCGAACTTGGGCGCACCTTCACATCGCCCCGAACTCCGTGGCAACCGACTATTTTTCCGATCCTGACCTGCTGCTGGCTCATCTACTGGCTAATGCTGGTTACAACGCCATCTTCCACCAGGATTTCGGCATTTTGGAGCTTATCGTAAATGTTCTCGCCCACCCGGATTTCCACGGTGTTTTCCAGCATGCCGGTAACAATGTACTGGCCGTTTTCAATTTTATCCAGATTGCCCAGTTCGGAAGAGACCTGCATTTTAAGGGAGGCAAGCTGGCTGCGCTTTTGCTGGGCTTCCTGGTTGAGCTGTTGCAGTTGCTGCTGCACGTTTTGGCCTTGCTGGGCCACTTTTTCCAGTTGTTGCAGGGAATACTGGTACTGGGCTTCCAGTTGTTGCAACTGGGTGTCAATCAGCTTCAGCTCGTTATCCAGCTCGCTTTTGGCGCGATCTCGGAACGCATCGGTTACCTTGGTTTTCACGGTCACTTGCCGTTTCAGTTGCACGGCAGGCTGGGTTTGCGGGTTCAGTTCAGTCGGTCTGTTTTCGGTGGCTCTGTCCATGGTGGTCTGCATGCTCATTGATTTAACAATTCCTTTTGATGAAGCGTCTAAAGCTGTTTTGCCATTCTACCAGAACCCCGGCCAAAAAACGCCTTTCTCTTCATGCAGTTGCAGGGCGGGCGCTTGTGGTTGATGAAAAACGGCCCCTTATGCAAGAATATCCATGTCCCCCAAGACAACCCCTACAGACAGCCTAAGCGGAAGGCGCATTCCCATGACCCAGATTACCGTCCTGTACTCTAAAATCCACCGGGCCACCGTCACCGACGCCCAACTTCACTACGAAGGCAGCCTTACCATCGATAAACACCTGATGGAACTGGCCGGGCTGAGCGAATACCAGCAAATCGATATTTACAACATTACCAACGGCGAACGGTTTACCACTTACGCCATTGTGGGCGAGCCGAATACCGGCATTATCCAGGTGAACGGAGCGGCGGCGCACAAGGCTGGCACTGGGGATCTGATTATTATCGCCGCCTACGCCATGATTCCCCAACCGGAAGCGGCTGCCTGGAAACCCAAGTTGGTTTTCGTGGATCGGGATACCAACCGACCCGCTGACAACAAACCGGCCTTGCTGCCTGTTTAGTCAGATTATTTGCCGTAACTGACCGTTCATAGCGGGCTTTATAACCGGATTTATAACAGCGAAAAGTCCGTTGCCTGCTCTCGTAATTGGGTAATAGCGTCCATATCCCGTTGTAGGAGTTGGCTGGCCTTGATTTGCTCGGCGCTCCAGGTGGCTTGGCCGGAAAATTCCAGTTTGCCTGAGCGGCGGGTTTTTAAAATTTCCTGAACCTGTGGCATGGCGGTCTCCGCAATCTCCAGCAGGGTGTTTTGGCTCAGGACGGCCAGCGCTGCGGCCACGCCCAGCCCTTCTCCCAGCAGCGCATTGTGTTGCACAATGCGCCCGGTTCCCTGCCCAATGGGGGAATACCCGGCGGAACGGCCGACAAAGGCAACGTTGCTTAAGGCGGGCAACAGGGGCAAAGCCACTTCCAAGCCCACGTTAAAGACCGGCTTTGGAAAATGCTCGCCCGGAAAATGCCGCCAGAGCATCGTCCCTCTTAAATCCAGCCAGTAAGAGAACGTGCCGACCGCTTTTTCCGGCGGGACGCCGCCTTCAATCGCCTTGCGGGCGGTCATGTTCTCGCGGGATAATAGCGTCACCGTCTGTCGTACGTACATCTCTTCCGGCGGAATTACGGTTGCGTTCGCAAAGCCGCCTGCTTCCTGAAGATACCGCTCAAGCTGGGCCATTTCTACCCGCAATTCTTCGGGAATCGGCCCGCCCTGGGACAGGGCCAGCAGGTCGTCAAAGTCCAAGTCAAGCGCATCCGCCTTGGCCACCAGCCCGTTAAAACCCAGGCTGCCATCCGATAGCCTTGAAACGTTGCCGCCGTCGATGAAAATACCGGCATTGGCGTAGCTGGCCGCGTCCCCATGCCGCCAGATGTGGTAATCAATCCCGATGACGGGGTTCAGGATATCCAGGTAATCCATATCCTCCGGGGCGAAGGTAGGTCGGGTAATGTATTCCGACCGTAGTTCCGCCGGGTGATAGGGAAGCGCCGCCTCCAGAATCTCTGGCAAGTTGGGATTCCGGCGCAACCGTTCCTCAAACGCCTGGAATTCCGGCACGGATACTCCTGTAATGCGAAACACGGGCGACACGCCCAGAAAATTCTGATCTTCTCCCAGCAGGCCGCCCAGCCCGATTAAGTAAGGAATTCCAAGCACACGGGCGATATCCGCATCCGGCGTGGCGTCAATCACCACTTTGGGCGCCAAGTCGATGGTTTCTGTTTCGCTTTGCAGCAAGGCCAGTTCGGGAAAACCTTCTTCATCCGTCTCAAGCCGGGTTTCCACTCCGCTGATGACTTCCACCTGGGCGTCATCCAGCATGTCCCGCAATACCTGGTTTGCCCGATCCGGGTTCAGCGCCACGCGCACCAGGCCCGTTTTCTGTAGAAATTCCTCAAACAGCCCGGTCACGAATTCGGGGGTAATGTCCATGTAGCTTAGCCCGCCGCGAACCGATAAACCGCCCAACTTGCCGGTACTGCGCCGGGCCAGTGTAACGGAAACTCCCGCCCGCGCAGCGGATACTGCGGTGAGGATGCTTTCCACCTCATCGCCAATGACCAGCACATCGCAGACGTTGAGGGCAGATGCAGCCATATGCGCTTATCCCTGTGGCGCTTGCGCTTCTTGAGCGGGTTTGGGCGTGTTGTCGCGGGGCTGGTTTTTCAGCTCGTCTATTTCCAGCAGGGGCGTGGCGCTGACGATTTCCAGCTCCCCCCAGTAACCGGCCAGGTAATAGGTTCCGTTTTCCAAGTAGAAATAATCGATCGCGCCGTAATCCACGCCGCCGGTGGCCGGGTCGATGTAGGGCTGGATGCGGCTTTGCCAACGCACCTGTTCCATATTGGGGAAGAAGATGCGTCCCCGGCGGTAGCTGTAATCCGGGCCTTCCCCGTCCTCGTCCTTTTCCGGCGGCGGGGTATACAGTGGGTAATTCTCGTTGATCGCCAGCTCTATCTGGAAATCCACAAAACTCATGGTGGTTTTCAGGTTCAGCACAAAGCTCTCTTCCAGCACCACCTGGTTGAATCCGCCTTCAAATTCGGTATAGTTGACCCTATCCATCGTCCGCACCTTCAATCCGCACACATCATCCAAACATTATACCCTATCCGCCGGTCGGGCAGCGGAAGCTCCTGCGGATGCTGTAGCGAGGCCGCCGATAGCCCGAATGGCAAGCGGCGAAGGTGTCCGTAAGCTCAACTGTAATGCTTCAGCGTGAAATACTTGTAGAACAGCATGCCCAAAATGCCCACCCCGGGCAGCATATATACATAACTTTCCAAGCCGGGCAGCAGGAATCGTGGCATTAGCTGGGAGTAGACGCCGCCGGTTTTCTGGATGTCCAGGCTGGTAAGATAGGCGAATACGCCCAGGGCGATAATTCCCAGTACAAACAGGCCCATCCCGCCCATGGCATCCTCTATTTTCTGCCGAATCAGCGCCCCGGCCAGGAAAGTGCTGAGCAGCAGCAGGGTAGGGGCCATCCAGAGCGCCTGGTAGAAGTTATGGGCGGTAAAGGAATAGACGGCCCAGTTGACCAGCACGGTAATAATGATGGGTAACAACGTAAAATAAACCATATGGAACACGGCGCCAGCCAGTTTATCCAAAAGGCCGGGTTCTTGTTCGGTTTTGCGGTGGATGGCCGTTGGCGATTCCCGGTACAAGCGGTTAACTCCTTCTGGTTGCGCGGTTTCTGTGGGAACAGGATTGTTTTTGAGCGGCGCCTTCCTGTTGGCGGTATAATAAAACCCTTGTAAAAGAACAGGCGCACTTCATCCTGTTTCCTCAATAACAATATTCCACCTGCCCCTGTTTTTTATGCATCAGTTGAAGGGTTCTTAACCTGACTTTGGGACTCCTTTTTCCACAGTATCCGTTCCGCAACGTCTAGAAATGGTTCTCACACTATGTTTCGCTCCGGTTTCGTCGCCTTGCTGGGCCGCCCCAACGTTGGCAAATCCACGCTCCTGAATCGCCTGGTCGGCCAGAAAATCGCCATTACCAGCCCGGTCGCCCAAACCACACGGCACCGCATCAAAGGCGTTGTCACCACCGAAAAAGGGCAAATCATCTTCCTGGATACGCCCGGCTTCTCCAAGCCGCTGGATAAACTCGGCAACTACCTCACCGATGAAAGCCTGGCCGCGCTCTCGGAAGCGGACTTGTTCGTGATGGTAGTGGACGCCTCCCAACCGCCCGGCAGAGGGGATGAGTGGGTGGCCGCCCAGATTAAGGAAACAGGCAAGTTTGTGCTGCTGGTGCTGAACAAAACCGATGTATTGAAAAACAAGCCGGTCAAGTTGCTGGAACATCGCAAGCACTACGGCGACTTATTCTCCGGGTACCCCAAATTCAAGATGCTGGGCGTATCCGCCAAAACCGGAAAACATATGGTGGAGCTGGCCGAGACCGTGATTCGCAAATTGCCGGAAGGCCCGGCCTATTACCCGGAAGATGCGGTAACGGATCAGCGGATTCGGGAGATTTCTGCCGAGATTATCCGGGAAAAGGTTCTGTTGAACACCCGTGAGGAGATTCCGCACAGTGTGGCGATTGGGATTGAAAGCTTCGATGAGACCCAGGAGGACATTACCCGCATTGAAGCCACCCTGTACGTGGATCAAAAGTCTCAAAAAGGCATTCTGATTGGGCATGAAGGGAGCATGATCAAAACCATCGGCAGCCAGGCCCGCCAGGAGATTGAAACCCTGATTGAAGGCAAGGTGCATTTGGCCCTGAATGTAAAAGTGCGGGAAAACTGGCGCAAAGACCCGGTGTTCCTGAAGTCGCTCGGCCTTGCCCCGCCTAAACAGTAGAGACAGAACCCTAAGCCGTTTAATATGCCAAGCCTTAAATATACCCAAGCAATGTAGAACAACCCCAAATAGGCAACCCATCAAGCTGAGGAACTGACCCATGAGCTTTACGCAAAAATATCTGTTTCCCGCTCTTTCGCTGGCTTTGCTGGCCGTCCCCCTTGCATTCTCGCAACAACCGGATTCATCAACGCCCAGCGGCCCGGTCATGCGCGCGCCAGTTAAGGCGGGCGGCGTTATGGCGCTGGACTTACCTGACAGCAGTGCGCAATCCGTTTCCCTGGATATTGTGAAAGGCCGCTTTTCGGATTATTCCGTGGGGCGCATCACCCTGACCGGGGCCGGGATTGACTTTCGTAACGGCACCTTGCAGGGATTATCCGCCGATATTACCGAGGGCGACTTCGACAACCTGCTGGTGGACAAGCTTTCCCTGAACGCACCGGCGTTTTCCTTCGACACCATGCAATTGCTGAACAACCGGGCCTTTGTGCTGTCCCAGCCGGTTACCGCCAAGGTCAAATTGGCTTTGTCCGAAGCGGGGCTGAACCGCTTTATTTCCAGCCCCAAAACCATCAGCAAGATTGAAAAATCCATCCAGAAGCAGACCGGCGGCCTGAAGCTGATTACCTTTTCCAAGCCCAGCCTGAGCCTGCTCTCCGGCAATAAAATCAAGATGAACGTGACCGGCCTGGTGGCCCAGGGGCTTGCCGTCCCGCTGGAAATGACCGGCAAGCTAGGTATTCGCAACGGACAACTGGGCATTTCGGATATGGCCATGTCTTCTGGCGGCAGCGATTTGCAGTTGCCCCTGGATGTGGCTCAATCGTTTCAGGACAAGCTGAACGAAATGATAGACTTTAAACGCCTGGGCAAAAACAGCCTGGTGATTACCGCAGACAGCATGAAGCTAAGCGGAAAAACCTTGCTGATTGACGGACATGCCACGTTGACCAAGCTCCAGTTCGGCGCATAGCAAGCGATTAAAGTAATCTTTAAAGAGAAAGCCCCCGGTAGTGATGAACCACCGGGGGCTTTCAGCGTTTTTCAGGCGCTTATTGGCAGCAAGGCTCCATGTCCTGACAGCAGGAGCCGGAAGGACAGCAGGCGGGCGCGGCAAACGCGGTGCCTGCCAGTACGGAACCCAGTAACAACAGCGCAACTAACATATTTTTCATAATCATTTCTCCTGAAAATTAAATACACATAGGTTTTGAATACAGAGCATTGCGGCTAACCGGACTGCATAAGCGATCCAGCCAGGCCGGTGCTTTTTAATTCAGGAGTATACGAAGCTCAAGGTAACGGCCCGATTGATCCGGCACATGGCGCAACGCCAACCGGGACAGGTTGGTTTGAACCGCTTGCGGATCGAACGCCGCTGAGAGATTTAGCGCATGTCCAGCGCTGATGGCGGTGGTATCCAGCCCGTTTGTAGCCTGGGATGCCGGTTGCTGAATAAACGTTTGGGATTCGCAACAGGCCGCCGCCGTCATCATCGGAGGAGAGGCGGACGATGACTGCTGATAATTTGCGGGTTGCTGACAACACGCATGCGCGGGCAGGGCAAACAGGCACAGGCTGGCGAACCATGCGGCCAACGCCAGCAATAGCGCGGTCAATTTCGTTTGCGGATGTCTGTGTACGCTCATACCTTGTAGTATAGCAATTCGCGCAAAGCGTTTCTAGCGGGAAAATAAACTCGTAAAAAAACCGCCTCCGGGGAAGCGGTTTTTCGAGCAAAAAGTTCCGGCTTACTTCAGCGAAGGCGTTTTCAGATCCACCAGGGTGCACCAGTCCATATACTTGGGGTGTTTGCCTTTCACCACGTCAAAATACAGGTTTTGAATCGCCTGGGTGATTTTGCCGATGCTACCATCGCCCACCGAGCGGTGATCGATGCGGGTAATAGGGGCTACCTGGGCGGCGGTGCCAGTGAAGAATGCCTCTTCGCAGCGGTACAGCTCCGTGCGGTCGATGGTGCGCTCCTCCACTTCCAGGCCCAGTTCGTTGCGGGCAAGCGTAATAATACTGTCGCGGGTTACGCCTTCCAGAATGTTTTCGGTGATGGGCGGCGTCACCAGCTTGCCCTTGCGCACCAGGAAGATGTTCATGGCGCTGCCTTCGGAGACATTGCCTTCCTGGGTGAGGGCGATTACTTCGTCAAAACCCTGGCGCTTGGCGTCGGTAATCATAATCGCGGTGTTCATGTAGGCGCCGCCTGCCTTGGCGCAAGGCGGGATGGCGTTGTCGTCCACCCGTCGCCAGGCGGAAATGGTGACATGCAGGCCGTCCTTGGTGTTCACGTAATCGCCTAGCGGGTGTGTCCATATGGTGAAGTCGGTTTTCACCTTGTCCAGAAACGGCCCGATGCTGATGCCCGACTTATACAGGGTGAACCGAATGTAAAAATCCTGCTGGTGGGCGTTTTGGCGAACCAGTTCGGAGGTCAGATCCATGAGCTGATCCAGCGAAGCTTCCGGGGTCATAAAAAAGATACGGCTGTTGGCCAGGATGCGCTCGTAATGTTCTTTCATTCTAAAAATGGAGGCGCAACCCTTTTCGGGTAGCCAGTACCCCCGGATTCCTTCGAACAAGGAGGTGCCGTACAGGAAAGAATGGTTCTTAACACTGATGTTGGCCTGTTCGGTCGGGACAAAATTGCCCTCAAAATAGGAGATATCGCTCATACTGCTCATTCCCGCTAGTCATAACTCAGGTACGCCGACGACTTTCAGTGGCTTCCGTTGGCTTCGCTTTTTCCCTCCAGGAAGCGTCCCAAACGCCGGGTACTTTTGAAAATACCACAACTTGACCGTATCAGAAAGCGGCATTCGTCATTTTTAAAGCAAAAGGCGACGCCTGGGCCTATTGCATCAGCATGGCGCCTGTCCCGCAATCGTAGACCTTCACGGTGAACAGGGAAAGCTCGTTCAACAGGCTTTTGTACGCGACGCGTTGCGCGTCCTGGCGAGAGCTGTCCAGGCTGGATTCCCGCAGGTTTAATTCCAGCACGGTGCCGGGGGGGAAATCATCCAGCCCGAAACTATGCACCTCGATGCCCTCAAAAATCCGCCCGATGCATCTCGTCTTCAGGCTAAGCCGGTCTAATTCGGCCCAGGCGGCCTGGATATTGCCGCTCATGTCGTCCTCATACAGAATGACGATGGTGCTGTAAGCCTTGGACAATTCGATGATTTTACGCACCATGTGGCCAAGCGTGTCTGATAGCACAATGTCCAGATTGGAGCTTAGGGAGGAAACGCTACTCATGAAAGGATATTCCAAAATAATTAAGGTACAGGTCGCCGTGAAAGCAATAAGGGAAAGCAAAGTACCACGTCACTATTGATTTATGCCAATCTACTGCATTTTTTTTGGAATTTCAATGCGAATTCAGCATGTTTGCGCCGAAAGCCGTTGAAAGGCAATGCACAGGTCGGTCTGCAAATGTTAAGTCGGCTGTGCGCCTACTAATCATTCTAAAAGATGCGCCATCCGGCATAAAAGTTCCGGTGAACGCTGATTTATAGCGAGTCGAGGGAGTCCATGACCGGATAATATTATCCCGACATCACCAAAATCACCCTGAAAATATCCGGTTGGATAATCAAGTATTAAATTGATACCATCATGATGCGAAGACTATGCGTAAAAAAAGACCGGGCGCTTGGCCCGGGTTGTATCATATTGGAGGAGAGATATTGATTTGGGCGGTTTTACGCCTTTAACAGGCGCACATGATCCGCTAGTTTGTTATAAGCGGCGCTTAGCATATCAGTGTCGCCCGCTTCGGCGAGCGTCTTGATCGAGTCGATTTCGCCATAGCGAAGGATCTCCTCGTTGCTCAGCCCATATTGCTTTTGCAAAGCCAGTATCTTGTTGGCTTGTCCCAGGGCTTCCTGCCTTTGCGCCAGGTTAGTGGGGGACGGCTGAACCGCCGCGTTCTTTTGCTGACCCGGCTTGTTGACCGTAAACGTTTTCAGGCCGCCGCTAGCGCCAGGGGAAGTGGAACGTTGCGCGGGCGGGTGATCTTCCCGTTCCGGATCGTCTTCGGTCGCAATGCCGAAAAACTTGAGGTAAAAGTATTTATTGGCCCCGGTGGTCGCCTTGTAAATGGCCTTGTCGAAATTGTCTTCGGCATAGCCTGTAAAGCGGGATTCAACGGTTTCGCCGGTTTCCACGTCTATCACCTTGAACAGCAGGGTGACGGAAGCCCAGCTTTTGCCGTCGGGCTTGAACCCGGTTTCTTCCTGTACGGTGGTCGGCAGAACCACCAGGCCGTTGGCGTTCAATGTTTCTTTCACGGTGAGAATATCGGCCTCGGTGGCGTAGTGGTATTTATGAAACGCGTTAAACCCGCGCTTGGGAACCGCGTCTATTTCTTGCTGAACCTTCAATATTTTTTTATAAAGGCTATTTGGAGCGGTAATCGCTTCGCTGGACTGTTTGGTTGGCATAATGGCGGCTTGCTCCTGTTAGGGTTTGATGCGTTCCGGTTACTGGATCGGTTGGCTTGATTGCCGAACCTGAAGCGGCTGACAGGCAGAGGGGGGACACGTCTGGCTTTGGGCCTGTCGCTTTTTCATTTTGTTTTTCGGGTTCCGCCGCTCGGTTGGATGGTTCTCGTCCAACACGGTTTCAGTTTGGGGCACTTGGCCGCTCAGGCTACCTTTCAGAGCGACCGGGCCATTGCCGTCCGGCGGCGGTTTTAATAGGTTCAGCATAATTAGCCCAAGCTGGTTATACCCGCTACCCAGGCAAACCCGGCAGGTCACGTAATCATGCCCGGTTTCCGGATGTGGTGCGATTTCCTCGCCGCTGCCTTCACATGCGGCGCATGCCAGATGCTCCCCGGCTAAATTCACCTTCGCCATTTGGGCGTTTAATATATCGATTAATTTGATGGGATTTGGCATCACTCCGCTTTCATGACGTTTTGAATTCCAACTTTGAAAGTTGCCTGATGAGGCAGATCGGTTGCGTTATCAATCGCCAAAAGTTCGGACGATGGATCAGACCTTAATCAGGTGGAGGTAAAAACAGGTTTAACCCAGCATGCAACGTTCCCAAAAGATTGATGAATCCCGGGCCTGATATATGAGCAGTGCGACTGTTGTGATTGCCTAACCTAACCCTCTTGCATAGTGGATAAGAATATGGTCGAAATTCGAGGATAAAGGTTCCCCAAAAATAGAAAAAATATTCGATTTTTCAGGCTGATCCGTAACCGGGTTGAAATGCCCCGGATTGCGGCCATACTTGATTAAAGCTTGCTAAATTTAGGTTCTATACCAATTTAGCAGGCTTATCTCATTGTTCCTGTATCTGGTTTTATACCGGAAAAAGCTAGAGGAAGAACAGGTACAGAAAATCGGAAAATGCACCCTTCACCCTGGCAAATCCCCGTTGAAAACGAGATAGCGGCCTGATACGCGTCAGTTGTTTCACTTGCTGGAAAAGGTCACCTTGTACCACAATTGATCCCTATTCAATTATATTCGCTAACCTGCTACTCTATCCAAATAGGCTAGACTACCCTGCGATCTCACTTTAAAGCCCCGGGGGTAAATTACATCCTTCCCCAAGGTTCGTTATCATGGACTCAGTTTAGTTCGCTTTATCCACTAAGAGCAATTGCCTTACCGATTATTTTAGCAAAGCCAGCCGCAAAAAGGAACGTTCCGTAGGCTGTTCGCCCTAAAGAATTTATAAAGATACTGCATTTGATTGACCCTCCTGCGTGGTTTTGTAGATGATAGAAGCATTAAAAAAACAGTGAACGGTATTGATTTTTACGCGTTGAATTTCAGGCGAAAGCATGGGACTGCCGATACGGATTTTATATATTTGCCATGATGGGGATCTTTACGGCTCCCAGCAAAGCCTGAACCTGATGATCAAGCATCTGCCCAGGGAGCGGTACCAGTGCTTTGTTTCCATCGCGCGGCCCGGCCCCCTGCGGAACTTGCTGGAGCAGTATCCCAATACCCTGGTGCTTTCCCACAAGCGGCTGCAATGGGTTAAGCACGATCCCCGCACCTGGCTGCAACGGGTGGGAGACTGCCTGAACCTGATGGCCACCGTGGTTCCACGGACTTTGTACCTGTACAATACCATCCGGCGGGAAAAAATAAACGTGGTGCACACCAATTCCACGGTTTCCCTGGAGGGTGCGTTGGCGGCGGCCATTGCGGGCATCCCGCACATCTGGCATATTCGGGAGCTTTTCATGGAAACAAGCCCCAAGTTCAACCTCACCTTGGGCCGTCGCTTCAGCCGCTGGTTTATCGATCGGTTTTCGGATGAAGTCATCTGCATTTCTGAAGCGGTGCGTAAACAGTTCGGGCATTTCGTGGCGGATGATCCCCACAAGTACCAACTGGTGTACAACGCCCTGGAGCTGGAGCCGGCGAGCGAGGACCAGGTGCTATTCAAACTCAACGATCCCCAGCGGGACATCCTGCGGGCGCTTTCCCTTCATGGGTTGGGCCTGCCTGAAATCAAGACCTTTCGCATTGGCTACATTGGCCGCCTCTCGGTGGGCAAGGGCTTCCACGAATTGCTGGAAGCCTTCACCCAGCTTCAAAACCGGGGCGTGTACGCCGAACTGCTGGTGGCGGGCAACTTTGTGGATCAGGCGTATGAGGCCCGGATTCGGGACATGATCGAGCGGGGGCGATTGGGCCACACCGTTCGGTTTTTGGGCTACCGGAATGACCTAAAGTCGCTCTACGAAGTACTGGATGTACTGGTGGTGCCCTCCGTCAACGAACCGTTCGGGCGGGTGGTGATTGAAGCCATGGCAAACGGGGTGCCGTGCATTGCCTCGGAATCGGGCGGTATTCCCGAAATCATCGATCAGGGCATGACCGGCCTGATGTACCCGCCCGGCGATGTTTACGCCCTGGCCGGGTTGATTGAGGAAGTGATGGTCGCCTTCTGGAAACTGGAAACAATTCGACAAAACGCTAGACGAATGGTTCACGAACGGTTTAACATTGAAACTCAAGTCAGGATGCTGAATGAATGCTATCAGTCGGTAATCGCCCGCCATCAGTTATTGTGAAAGACTCTACCCGCAAAATCAGAATCGGCATGGTGCTGGATCAGCCCTTTCCGCCGGATGCGCGAGTGGAGCGCGAAGCCGTGGCCCTGGTGGAAGCCGGTTACGAAGTCCATTTGCTCTGCGCCGTAAGCCCGCCAGACCAGCTGAAAAAAAACGAATTGCGGGAAGAAGCCTACCGGGGTATTTATATCCATCGGGTTGATCCGAACGAGGTCAGCATCCGGATTCCCTTGCTGGGCATTCAATCCCGTTTCCTTTACAAGGGCTTTATCAAGAATTACTTCCATCATTTCAAAAATATCGACACGGCCTGGCATACCCTCATCCACCGTTTTGTGCGGGATTATGGCATCCACATCCTGCATGTCCACGATTTGCGGTTGGTGGATACCGGCCTGAATGTCTCCGCTCGTTACGATTTGCCCCTGGTGGCCGATTTGCACGAGAATTACCCGGCCCTGATGCAGATGATGAAAGGGCGTAACAACCCTGAGCGTGGGCAGGAGCAGCGGGAACGCTGGGAAAAAATCGAGGCGGAATCGGTGCAGAAGGCTGCCCGCGTAATTACGGTGGCCGATGAGGCCAAGGATCGCCTGATGGCCAAGGGCGTCCCGCCGGAAAAAGTGCTGGTGCTGGAAAACACCGTGGATATGGAAAAATTCCTGGCCGCGCCGGTGGATCAGGAACTGGTGCGCCGTTTCAGGCCCAATTTCGTGCTGACCTACGTGGGTCACTTGAACGACACCCACCGGGGCATCCAGACCGTGATTGAAGCCATGGCCCTGCTGAAGGACGAAATTCCCGATTTGCATTTTATTGGGGCGGGCGCCATGCGGGAACCCTACCGCAAGCTGCTGGACGGCATGATTGAGCAGGCTGGCTTACAGGATCGGGTGCATTTTACGGGCTGGCTGGATGAAACCCAGTTCGTCACCTACATTGAGGCCAGCGACATATGCCTATGCCCGCATATCGTCAACGATCACACCAACGCGACCTTTCCCAACAAGGTGTACCTGTACCACCTGTTTAAAAAGCCGATTATCGTCAGCAACGCGGCGCCGCTTCAGCGTTACGTGGAAGACACCAAGGGCGGCTTGGTGTTCCAGTCCGGCGATGCGGCCATGCTGGCCAACCTGATCCGCATGATGCACCACCGTTCGGACTTGCGCCGGGAAATGGCTCTCAGCGGACATCGGGCCGTGGTGGAGCGTTATAACTGGCAGCGCTCCTCGGAAGATTTGATTGCCATGTACGATCAACTGGTGGGGCGTCTGGCCTACAAAATGCCGGTGCTGGTTTCCAGAGATCTTTAGTCTATAATGGCAGGATGGACTCTCCAATCATGATCGAAACGGGCTTGCTGAACAGCCAGACCGCCACCGAAAAGCCGGATGCCGAAACCGCCCGTCGGCTGGAGGCGCTTGCGCTCTCTTACCAGCGCATTTGCGTGGTGGGATTGGGGTATGTAGGATTGCCTACCGCCCTGTTGTTCGCCATGAACGGCTATGCCGTGCAGGGTGTGGATGTCAGCGAACGGGTGCTGGACAACATCGCCCAGTCCAGGGTGGGGGAAGTCTACCCAGAATTGGGCGGCTGGTGGGCCGAGGTGAAGGACAAGGCAAGCTTTAGTGCTTCCAGGCAGGCGGAACCGGCGGATGTGTTCCTGATTACGGTGCCGACCCCGGTTCACACGATGGAAAAAACCTGCGACTTGTCCATGGTGCGCACGGCGACGGAATCCATTCTGCCGGTGATACGTAAGAACAATCTGGTGATTCTGGAATCCACCGTGCCGCCGGGAACCACCCGCCGTTTGCTGAAACCTCTCATTGAGGAGCATACCGGCTTGAAAGTGGGCGAGGATATCTTTTTATGCTTTTCCCCGGAGCGCGTATTGCCTGGAAATACCACGCACGAGCTGATTTATAACCATCGGGTCATCGGCGGCACGACCCCCGCTGCGGCCATTCTGGGTAAAGCACTGCTGGGCCGTGTGATGAAAGGCGATTTGTTCATTACGGACGATGTCACCGCCGAGTTCTGCAAGCTGGCCGAGAACACTTACCGGGACGTGAACATCGCCCTGGCCAATGAATTATCCATTCTGGCGGACGAATATGGGGTTCCTATGGCGGAAGCCCGCGAGCTGATCAATATGCACCCCCGCGTAAACCTGCTCAAGCCCGGCATTGGGGTGGGCGGACACTGCATTGCGGTGGACCCCTGGTTCTTTGTGGAAGCCTCCCCCATCAATACTCGGCTCATTGCCACCTCTCGCAAGGTGAACGACCGCATGCCGGACTACACGGTGCAAAAAATCCTGCGGGAACTCAAAGGCATTGTAAAGCCTCGCATTTGCCTGGTGGGCCTTTCTTACAAGCCGGATGTGGGCGATACCCGCGAAAGCCCGGCTATGCGCATTGTGGAACTCCTTCAGGAACAAGGGCTGGATGTGGTGACTTACGACCCGTTGCTGGAGGAATACCAGGGCCAAACCCTGCTGGATGCCGCCGATGGGGCCGATTACCTGGGCATTCTGGTGAACCATACGGTCGTGCAGCAAATGCTGGATTCTTCCCGCCAGGAAATTGAAAACGTGATGCGCACCCCGATGATTCGGGTATTTTAGGCGCCGCTAAACGAGGGCGGGCGTTACAAAGCAGACCGGAGCAGGCGATTAAACGTTGTAAATGCCTGTTTTGTATTGGCCGAGGGATTGCTCAATGGCTTCCACGGTCAGGGCCAAGCCCTCGCGGAAAGTATAGCGAGGTTCCCAGTTCAGCAATTCGCGGGCTTTTTCCGTGTTCGCCAGCAACAGGCCCACTTCGCTTTTTTCGGGGCGAATCCGTTGTTCTTCGGTTACTATCGGTAAATCCGGCTGGCCGATGATTTCCAGGATCAGCTTCAGGGTATCCCCAATGGTCTGGGCCTGCCCGGAGCCGATGTTGATCACTTCGCCCACGCTGGCCTTGCATTCCGCCATCCGAATAAAGCCTTGGGCGGTGTCCTTCACGAATGTAAAATCCCGCACCGGGCTGAGCGAACCCAGCCGAATCGGCTCGCCGGTTTTCGGGTAACTCAGCGCTTGGCTAATGATAGTGGGAATAATCGCCCGCGCCGACTGGCGAGGGCCAAATGTGTTGAAAGGTCGGATGGTCGACACCGGCAAGTCGAAGGACAAATGGTAGCTTTCGGCCATTTTATCCGCGCCGATTTTGCTGGCCGAATACGGCGACTGGCCTTGCAACGGGTGCGCTTCGTCAATGGGGGTATATCGGGCGGTGCCGTAGGTTTCGCTGGTGGAGGTATGCACCATTTTCTCCACGCTTTCCCAGCGACAGGCTTCCAGCACGTTCAGTGTGCCTTGCACGTTCACCTGTACATAATGCTGCGGCGCAATGTAAGAATAGGGAATCCCGATCAGTGCGGCCAGGTGGAACACCGTATGGCAACCGGCGACGGCCTTGCGCACGAAAAACGGGTCGGTAA
Organism: Candidatus Melainabacteria bacterium; assembly: GCA_902168245.1. Classification (GTDB taxonomy): domain Bacteria; phylum Cyanobacteriota; class Vampirovibrionia; order Vampirovibrionales; family Vampirovibrionaceae; genus Vampirovibrio. Next base: position 45,108 of record CABHPA010000167.1, on the reverse strand, counting down.
TATCGCCAGAGAGGATTTCCAGTTGGGATTGAATCTCCCTGGGCAGCGATTCCAGATGGCCCCAATCGTTTCGGGCGTTGTATTTCACCAGCGCCCGCACCTTGCAGCCTTTGGCCACCAGGGCTTCCGTCAGGTGACTGCCAATAAAGCCACCCGCGCCTGTCACCAGGACAGTTTGGTTCGTTAAATCAATTTCTTTATTTGAATTCACCTTATTGCCATTCCTTCAAAGCATCGACCAGTCAGCCTACCGGGAGCGCTTCCCCGATGTTCGCGCGCCAATAGTCCATTTCTCGCCGCATACCGTCCGTCAGGGAAACTTTGGGCGTCCAGCCAGTGTGTTGACGAATTTTGCCGATATCCGCCCAACTGATGTCTTCCTTCTGGATGCCGTGCAGGCGCAATTCCACTTTTTTCAGATCTTCCCGGCCCAGGCGGGAATTACCCAGCAACAGCTCCAGCACGGTGCTGACGGCGGTGGTTTGCCCGGAAGCGATGTTATACACCTGCCCGCTGGTTTCCAGGTAGCTCAGTTTCTCGGAAAGGGCCAGCAATGCTTCCACCACATCGTCAATGTGGATGAAATCGCGGGAGCTGCGCAGGTTATAGGCATGCAATTCTGCGGGCAGCGGTTGGATAATCTCGGCCTGCACAATCTGGCTGGCCATGGAAGCCACCGCCAGATGCCGCTCGGATTCCCCGTATACGTTAAATACCCGCCCCACCAGCACTGGCAAATCGTAACGGCGGGCAAAGCTTTGGGCAATCTGGGTCTGGGCCAGCTTGGCGATGCCGTATTCACCTTCCGGTATGCAAACGGCGCTTTCATCTACCGGCTCGTCCCGCAGGCCATATTCCGCCGCAGAACCCACCACTACCACCCTGGGCCTCAGGCCGTTATCCACCAGTGCTTGCAACAATCGGCGGGTGCCTTCGGCGTTGACCAGTAACTGGTTGTCGAACGGGGAGCGTGGGCTGGTGCCGGTGGCGTGAAAAATCACGTCCGGGCGAACCTTTCCCAGCCAGCTTTGCAGGTCGGCATCCAGCAGGTTGCCTTCCAGGCATTGATTGGCGGGTAGTTTCTCATCGTAAGTGCGGTTAAAGCCATACACATCGGTATCCGGGAGTTTAACCAACCGGCTGGCTAGATGTTTGCCGATATACCCGGTGCTGCCGGTGACCAGAATCCTGCGGTTCAAGGCTTCACCGCCTCCACGGACGCAGCGCCGCCCGCGGCTTCGGTGGGCAACAGCACGTTGCGCATGTTCTGGAAGTCGGTCACGGCGGTTTCGTAATCGTCCACCCGCCCAATGTCCAGCCAGTAACCGTTGAACGGGTAAGCCCGAATGCTCTGCCCTTCCCGAATCAGGGTTTTCATCAGGGAATCGAACCCAAAGAACGTGTCTTCGGGAATAAAATCGCACACCCGGCGATTGAACATGTAGATCCCCATGCTCACCGAATGTTCCAGCATGGGTTTTTCAATGAAGTTCTGGATCTGGTGGGTTTCGCCGTCGAACTCCAGCACCCCGAAGTCAATTTTGGACGTACGGCGGTACACCGCAATGGTCGCCAGATTGTTGCCCGGCTGGTTTTGCTGTGCGCGGCAGTGGAAGTTGAACAGTTCCCGGTAGTTGATGTCGGAAACGATATCGGCATTCATGACCAGGAAATTTTCCGGCAGGTCGGTCATGGCCTTCAGCGGCCCGGCGGTTCCCAACGGCTTGTCTTCCCGCGCATAGGTAATGGAAACGCCCCATTTCCGACCGTCGCCAAAGTAGGCTTCAATCAACTCGCACAAGTGGCCCACGGCCAGGGTGATTTCGGTAAAACCGTGGGATTTCAGTTGGCGGATAACCAGTTCCAGCACCGGCATTTCATCCAGCGGCACCAGCGCCTTGGGAAACAGGGTGGTATAGGGCTTGAGCCGGGTGCCTTGCCCACCGGCCAGGATAATGGCCCGTTTGCTCTCACTCTCTGGGGATGTAGGCTGGGATGTCATGCTGTTGGTGGGTCCGCCGCGATTTGGATGGGAACTTGCTTTCGGCTTGCTCATTGGTAAGCTGATGCAGCCCAATATACCATAAGCAGGCTTTTTTCAGGGCGTTTACGAAGTTTTTTTATGGTTGAGGCCAAGGCTTTAAAATGGATGCTTGAAAGTCGAAAAAATGTTCGATATTATAAGCATGGAATTGGCATGCACCGTTGGCGAAAACGACCCAGCGGGTGGCTTTCAAGTGCGCGAAACACTGTAAGACGAACGAAATAAGATAAGCCGAGTCAGACAACCAGCGAAACGGCTACGAACCCGTACGGGCCGCTTACCTTCGCGTGGATTCAAATCCACCAACCAACCTGCCTACCGAATAAACGGCCTTCCTGGCTTGAAGCGGATGAGGGCTGGCTTTACGACCTGAAATTGAAGTAATAAGGAGACTGCCGATGTCGATTATTGCCCTAGTGGACTGCAATAACTTTTTCGTATCCTGTGAGCGTTCCGTGGATTCCTCCCTGGAGAACCAGCCGGTGGTGGTGCTTTCTAACAACGATGGCTGCATTATTTCCCGCTCCGACGAGGCCAAACGCTTGGGTATTCCGATGGGAGCGCCCTATTTCAAAATTCGCGCGGAATTGATGCGCCGCAAGGTGCGGGTGTTTTCCGGCAACTTTGCCCTGTACAGCGCCAAATCCAGCCAGGTGGCGCAAGCCTTGGCCGCGTTTTCCGGGTTGCGGGAGTTTTATTCCATCGACGAATCCTTCCTGAGCCTGAACCATGTGCCGCCCGCCATGCTGCGGGAATTCGCCCGCGAGCTGAAGGCCGGGGTTCGACAAACCACCGGCATCCCTGTCTCCATCGGCATTGCCCGCACCAAGACCCTGGCCAAGCTGGCCAACGCCATCGCCAAAAAAACGGCCCGGCTGGACGGCATCCTGAACCTGCATGATTCCCCGCAACTGGACATGGCCTTGTCCCGTACTCCGGTGGAACGGGTTTGGGGCGTGGGCAGGCGACTTTCCGCCACCCTGAAGGCGGCCAAAATCCAGACCGCCCGCGACCTGAGGGACGCGCCGGACAAGTGGATCATGCGAAAATTCAACGTGGTGTTAATGAAAACCGTGCTGGAGCTGCGGGGAACCCCGTGCTTTCCGCTTCGGGAGACCGTGCCCCAACGTAAAAGCGTGATGTATTCCCGCTCTTTTGGAACCTTGATTGAGACTCAGAGCCAGATGGAAGCGGCGGTTTCCGACTTTACGGCCCGCGCGGCGGAGAAACTACGCGAAGACGGCATGGCGACCCGGTACTTGTCGGTCTATATGCGAACCAGCCGCCATATTCCCAGAGAATCCCGCTATTCCGCCAGCGGGGAAATGGCCTTGCCAGTTCCCACCGATTGCACCCACGATTTAATCCGAGAGGCGGTGGGCATTGCCCGGCGCATTTTTCGGGAAGGCTTTCAGTATTACAAGGTCGCCATTTTGCTGACCGATCTGACGCCAGCCGCTGAAAAACAGATCAGCCTGTTTGAGACCCGGGACGTCAATCGCCTGCAAACCCTCATGCACACCCTGGATCGCATTAACCGCGCCCACGGCCCGGGTACCTTGCAGTACGCCGCAGAAGGACTGAAAAAACCCTGGCTGTCCCGTAAAAAATCCTTGTCGCCCGCCGGGCTGGAAGCCTCCAATGCATGCCCCGCGATTTCTGCGGATGCGCCGCGACCCTTGCTGGGTTTCGTGCATCCGGTTCAGGGCTAACAGCACCGGCCACATCGCGTTTGCGTTTATTCCGTACATTCCCAGCCGATGCCCCTAAGCTGCCGGACAGCCCTGTCCGCTGGTTCGGGGGCTTTTTCTTTTCAACGAAATGGGATGATGAGCCTGTGACAGGGGCAAGCATCCGCGCTTGGTGTACAATACGCTTGTGTCCCTAGATATTGGAAGCCCTGCATGGAAAAATTGATGACGCCCCAAACTGAATTCCGGGTTCGCAAAGCCTTGCCGGAGGAAGCCGGGGCGCTGGCCAGTCTGATTCTGGCGATGGCCCTGGAAAGCGAAGGCCGGGTGCTGGATTTCGACACGCTTAGCGCGGGGATTCAGGCCGTGTTTGAAAATCCTGCACTGGGGACGTATTGGGTGATTGAGCAAGCCGGGGCGCTGATTGCCTGCACCCTGACGACCGTGGAATGGAGCGACTGGAACAACGCCCCGTATTGGTGGATCCAAAGCCTGTACATTCAGCTGGAACACCGTGGAAACGGCCGGTTTGAGCAATTGCTGGCTTGCCTGGAGCAGGCCGCCCGGCAACAGCATGTGCCGGAATTGCGCCTGTACGTGGAACAGAACAACGAGCGGGCCATGCGGGTTTACCAGCGCAACGGCTTTGAGTCCGATCATTACCGCTGCATGACCAAACCCTTGACGTCAGTGTAAGCACTGACTGGTTATTGAGGGATGATTTTCCAAGAAAAATGCCTGCCAGCGATCCTGCTATGCCGATTGCTTAAAACCATGCGAATCAGAATATCTTTGGGAATTAAGCAGACGAACCAACACATCTGGACTTGTTTCGAGGATTTCTAAATTAAATATCCAATTTGAGTTAGTAGTATATAATGGTATTATTCTTGCATTTTTTTCCAAAACCTTCATTTTTTGCAATTGTTTTTAATGTGTGTGTGTTTTTCAAGCGCGTCTTAAGCCGTGCTTGAGTTTATTGAGGCATTTATAAAAATACCGAGGGCGTAATGGCTGCACAACTGAATAAAATGATTCCGGTGGCGCAACGGATTTTTGCCAAAAATTTCAAATCGGCCAGGCTTGCCGCAGGTTTGCGCCAGCAGGATATCCAGCGGATTACCGGCCTGTCCCAACCTTATTTGTCTGATTTGGAGCGGTTGCGGGTTGGCATTGGCATCGATACCATGGCGATTCTGGCGCAGGCGGTTCAGGTTCCCCTCTTTCACCTGTTGCAGCCGGAATTTTTCAAAACCTATGACCTGACGGATGACTCTATTTGGCAATTGTATCAGCAGTTTATCGATAATTCCCAGAACGTGCCATACGAACGCAAGCTGTTTGCCCGTCGCCTGCAAGAATTCCGCGAGGCACTCCAGTTGACCAAAACGGATATGGCGCAACTAACCGGCATGGCCCAGGATTTCCTGCGGGCGGTTGAGCGAGAGGAAGTGGACATCAGCATTAACAATGCCATCAAGCTGGTTCAGGCCGTTGGAAAACCGTTATATCAGCTATTGATACCCAAAGCGCTGGAATCTTCCGATTTATTTTGATGATCTGCTCAACACCCGGCTGACCGCCTGGCGCCATCCCGCCATCAGCGAGTCGCGGGTTTCAGCGTCCATGCGCGGCTCAAATCGCTCGGTCTGCTCCGGCAGGCGGGCAATTTCCTCCGGCGAGGCCCAGAAGCCCACCGCCAGCCCCGCTAGATATCCGGCTCCCTTGGCGGTCAGTTCGGGGTCATCCGCGCGAACCACCGGCACATTCAGCATGTCCGCCAAAAACTGCATCAGGAAGTTGGAGCGGGTCACGCCGCCATCTACCCGTAACGCTTCCAGGGAAAGATGGGCTTCTTGCTGCATGGCGTCCAGCACTTCGCGGGTCTGGTACGCCATAGCTTCCAGCGCAGCCCGCACCAGGTGGGCCTTGCCGCTATCTTGCGTTAAGCCGAAAATCCCGGCCCTGGCGTTGGCGTCCCAGTAGGGCGCGCCCAACCCTGCAAAGGCAGGCACCAGGTAAACACCCTCGTTGCTCTCCAGACTTTGGGCCAGTGTATCAATATCCCGCACATGCTCAATGGCCCCCAGTTTTTTGGTGAGCCACTCAATTGCCGCCCCGGCGAAGAAGATGGCCCCTTCCAGCGCGTAGGCGGGCTTGCCCTGGGCGTTGGTGGCCAGGGTGGTCAGCAGCCCTTGGGTGGAATGTACCGGCTGATCCCCGGTGTTCATCACCAGAAAAGCGCCAGTGCCGTAAGTGCTCTTTGCGGTGCCGGGCGTCCAGCATTTTTGTCCGTGCAACGCCGCCTGCTGATCTCCCGCGATGCCTGCCAGCGGCACATGAACTCCGCCGGTCAGCGCGGGATCGACCGCCCCATACACTTCGTTGGATTGCTTTACTGCGGGCAGCAGCTTGGGCGATACCCCAAACAATGTCAGCAAGTCCGCATCCCATTGCCGGGTGTGAATGTTGTACAGCATGGTGCGCGAGGCGTTGGTGGCATCGGTTACATTCGCCTGCCCGCCGCTGAGTTTCCAGAGAATCCAGGTATCCACCGTGCCGAATAACAAGCGATCCTGGGCCAGCAATTCCTGCGCCTTGGGAACGTTTTTCAGCAGCCACTCGATTTTACTGGCTGAAAAATACGCATCCAGCACCAGCCCGGTTTTCTGTCCGATCATGGCCGCATGACCTTGTTGTTTCAGCGTTTCACAGCGATCCGCCGTGCGCCTGCACTGCCACACAATCGCATGGTGAATTGGCTCGCCGGTCTGCCTGTCCCACAGTACCGTGGTTTCCCGCTGGTTGGTCAGGCCCACCGCCGCCACGTCGGCCCAGCCAATTCCCTGCTGTTTCAGCACCGCTTCGCTCACCCGCAGGGTAATTTGCCACAAGGTGTTGGCGTCATGCTCCACCCAGCCGGGCTGCGGATAAATCTGCTCGAATTGCTCCTGGTTGCGGGCCACGATCACGCCCTCGCGATCCATCAGGCAGGCTCGAATGCTGGTGGTGCCGTGATCGAAAACCAGCAGGTAGCGGCGCTCATTCATACGGTCTTACACCTCGAACGGGCGGGTGACGCTTTCACCATCGGCCTGAAGGGTCTTCACCAGTTCTTCCACCTGCCCGCGGGCATCGGTCAATTTAGTTTGGCAAACTTTAATATGCTGGACGCCCTGCTCAAACAGGGTCAAGGCTTCCTCCAGCGGCAGGGATTCGGAACGGAACCGCTCCACGATGGCGTCCAGCGCCTCGGAAGCCTCGGAAAAAGTCGGGGTGGATTTAGACATCAATTCATTTCTCCTGAATGTGGATATAAGTTGCCAGCAAATGCGAACTGCTGAATTAAACTTCTTGTCGGCCAGTCACCTGGCATTGAATTTCCCCGTCCGACACGCGTAGCGTTATCGCATCGCCAGCGTTCACCTGCCGGACGGAGCGAATCACTTTGCGTTGACTGTCGCTGGCCACACCGTAGCCGCGGGCCAGCGTCGCCAGCGGGTTATAGGCATCCAGCACGGCGGCGGCTTCCGCCAGGCGTTGTTCCTGCTTTTGAAACGCCAGGTTAAATTGGGAAAGCAGGCGCTCTTGCCGTTGTTCAAGCTTATGCCCGCAACTTTCCAGGCAGCTTTCGTGCAGCTCCACCAGCCGGGTGGCGTTATGGTCCAGGGTTTGTTCGTAATACAGAATCAACTCGGCCATGTTTTCCAGCAAATCACGCGCCAGAATGGCATGGTTCTCCACAATCGCCTGAATGTCCGGCACCGCCCAATCCGCCGCCGCCGTGGGGGTGGAAGCCGAATAATCCGCCGCCGCGTCGCACAGGGAATAATCCGGCTCATGCCCGATGCCGGTTACGATTGGCACTGCGCTTTCAAATACGGCCCGCACCGCAGGCTCCTCGCTAAAGCAGAACAAATCCTCAAAAGAGCCGCCGCCCCGTCCCAGGATGATCACATCCAGGTTGTAATGGGCATGGTTCAACTCCCGTATGGCCTGGGCAATTTCCAGCGAGGCGCCCTCCCCCTGCACTTTGACCGGGGCTAAAACCACATCCACCAGCGGGTTTTTGCGGCGGATGACCCGCAGCATATCGTGAATCACCGCGCCGGTAGACGAGGTAATAATGCCGACGCGTTCCGGAAATTCAGGGAGGGGCTTCTTGAACTCCTCCATAAACAGCCCTTCAGCTTCTAACCGGGCCTTGATTTGCTGGAAGGCGAGCTGCAACGCGCCCACGCCCACCGGCTCTATTCTGCTGCCTACAATGGAATAACTGCCGCTGGGGCGATAAATCTCCAGCCGCCCGGTAAGATAAACTTCCAGCCCGTCTTCCAGGTCGAAGTTGAGTCGGTTGGCCGTGCTGGCCCATAAAATGCCGCCGATGGACGCGCCTTCGTCCTTGAGCGTGAAATACACATGCCCGCGCGAGGAGCGTTTGACGTTGGACAATTCACCTTGCACCACCACGGAACCGCCCAGTGTAGGGTGTTCCTCTATGGCCTCCTCCAGTAGCGCGGTAATTTCCGAAACGCTGTAGGACTGTTTTTTAACGGGGACGTCCAGACTGTCGCCCAGCATCATGGCCGCAAAGTCCAGCGTTTGCTGGCTGGGATCGCCGCTTTTACTTTTGGGGGCCTTACCGCGGGGCATGCTGCTCTCTTTCCTTCAAACCCGCTTATTATAGCCCGAAAGAAAGCCTGTTGTCCCGCCCAGTGATGAACGGAGATCCCAATAAAAATTATCGACGGAAACCAACGCGATACCCGACAATTCTCACCTCGGAATTGACTGGCCGGAGTTTACTGGTTTGATTCGATATCGCCGTCAAATTTGAAATCGGACGCTTTCAAATTGCTCAGGAAATTGCGAAATTCCTGCGCTTCGGCCTCATCTCGCTCCTGGTCGGTGGAAATGGTGCCTTCCGCCATCACGTTGGCCGTGGCGAAAATAGGCACCTTGGCCTTCAGCGCCAGCGCAATCGCATCGGACGGACGCGAGTCAATGATATGCTGCTTCCCATCTTTCCCATTCAAATAGATGGTCGCGTAATAGGTGTCAGAACTGATATCGTTGATTTCAATCTTGGTGATGGCGTATTCCGTGGTTTCAATAATGCTGAACAGCAGATCATGGGTCATGGGCCGGGCGGATTTGATATCCTCCAACTGCCGGATAATGGCGCTGGCCTCCGCCGTCCCGATCCAGATGGGCAGCGCCCGCCTGTTTTCCTGATCGTTCAGTACGACGATCGGGGTTCCCGTGCGGGTATCCAAAGCAATACCCATCACGTAAAGCTCGATCATCGGCAAGCTTTCTGTATTCTCATCCTCTTTATGAATAGCGAAGCCCCTTTCTTGCTAGATGATTCCCATTATACTGTATTTTCGCAAGACGTGTGCAAGGCTCGGTTATGGCTGTTGGTACGGCGCAGCCGGCAATGTGCCGATTCTGTCCGGCGGCCAGATCCGGAAAACAGCCCGCCCGATGACCCGGTCTTCGCGGGCAAAGCCCCAATAGCGGCTATCCAGGCTCAGGTTTCGGTTGTCACCCATCATGTAATAGCTGTTCGGCGGAACCTTTACCGGCCCGCAATAAGGCTCCGGGCGCACCTGGGTGCAGGTGTTGGCGATTTCGTTGACGTAAGGCTCATCCAGCATTTTGCCGTTGACAAAGACCCCCACGCCGGGCTTCACGTTCACCAGATCGCCCGGCAGGCCAATCAGCCGCTTGATGTAAGCCACGTCAATATTGTCTTCCTTGCGGTACATCAGGCCGGAAAACCCAGTAAGGCGCAGGAAAACGCTCCACGGATCGTTCTTCAGCTCAGTCATGGGCGGGTAGAACACCAGTACGTCCCCGCGCTGATAAGAGCGAAACCAGGGCGTAACTCGTTCAATCACCAGCCGATCGTTCACCTGCAGGCCCGGCACCATCGATTCGGAGGGAATCAGCCGCAATTCGCCCAGGAAGCTTTTAATCAGGATCAGGAAAAACAGAACGAAGGCCACCACTTCGACCAACTCCCGACCGAAATACAGGAAGGAGAGTTTCCCCTTTTTGCGCTTGACCGACTGCAGGGCCAGATCAATCCGCTCCGGCGAAATTTTATTGTCCCGAATCACCCGACTGACTACCGGATCGGCAGACATGCACAACGCTTTCAGCAGATCTTCCACATCCACCGTGGTCACGGATTTGAACTCCGCGCCGTTGCGGCTGCCCTTGGCGATAATTTCCGAATTCTTGAGCAGGTCGGACGTGGGGGCGGGCGGCGGATCGTTGGACGGGGCGCTCAGCTCGGCCCGCAGCCGCGCGGCGGAGACTTTCATTTCCCCCAGCAGCGCATCCAGCCGGTTGAACTTGCGGTGGGTCATCAACAGCCCATGCAAGTAGTCCCGATCGTTAATCGCCGGGCGGTTTGCCTTGCGGGCCAGTTTTCCGGCCAAGCCAACCGTGTCTTTCACGTCTTCCGAGTAGCGTATGTCTTCCAAGTTTCAGTCCTCAGCCGGGAGCGTCCCGACAAGCTCTGTCGATATCCCCCAATTCTAATATCAGGCGGGGGAAATCTCAATGCGGTTGCCTTCCTGATTGCGGGCAGCCGTCAAAGCGTCCTCAGCCTGCTTGATCAGGACTGAAACCGACGCCGATTGTTCCCCGATGGACACCAGGCCGCAATAGACGCTCAGCGGAATCTGCTCATCCCGCCATTGTAGGGGAGCTTGCGCCACCTTGTTCCGAAAGCGCTCCAGCGCGATGAGCGCCTGGTCGCGAGGGGTCTGGGGCAGCAGCACCGCCAGGTTCTTGCCGCCAAAACGGGCCGAAATGTCCACGCTGCGGAAACTGGCGTCCATGAGTTTTGCGATATGCCGCAACACTTCATCGCCGCAGGCATGGCCCCAGTCGTCGTTCAGTTGGCGGAAATGGTCGATGCCGATGAACGCCAGGGACAAGTCCTGCTCGTACCGCTTGGAGGCTTTAAACTCCCGTTGCAGCACCGCCATGAAATGCCGGTGGTTGAACAGCCCGGTCAGGCTATCAGTAATGGCCAGGGTTTCCGCCTGGGAATACAAATGGCGCAGCTTCATCAGCAGGCGGATTTCATCTTCAATCAAATGCACCGGGAACACCCGCGTGTAATCCACCTTCTGTTTTGAATAAAAGGCGACCGCGCCAATCAACCGGGCGTCCAGCCGCACTTCCTTGACATAGGCGGTGGCGTATTCGGTGGGCGGGGCAGCGTCATCCAGCGCGCCAATCACTTCAGATTCCTGCAATTCCAGTTGCGCGGCAGTCAAGCCCCGATCCTGAAACCGGCCGAAAAATTCACCCATCATCTTTTCGATCTGGGCAGGCGGCTGCTTGCCATTGTCGGGCAAATGCACGGTTAATTGGCGCGGGCCACGGTTTTCATCGTTATAGAAAATGGCCGCCGCATCGTATTCCAGAATGCTTTCCAGCAGGCTGAACAACATGTAATTCAGCAGGGCCGAATCATGCACCAGATCGGCCAGGCTGCGGAACTCCACCATCAGCATGGACTCCACCAGCGAGGTGTCCAGAATCTGGTTCAGCCGGGTGCGGATATTAAACGGATTCCGCTCGTTGTTAGCCTTCAGCAGGCGCTTTTCCTCGATATCCATGCGGTCGTAAATATCCAGCACCATGGTGATTTTTTTGAGCAGCTTGGCTTCCAGCTCATCTTTTTCCAGAAAATCGTCGGCCCCGGCCTTCATGGCCCAGAACCGATCCATTTTCAGGCCCAGGTCGGCAATCAGCAATAGCGGGATTTTCCGCATGACCGGGTCGTTTTTGATCAGTCGGCAAATCTGGTACCCGTTCAGTTCCGGGGCGGAACTGCCCGCCAGAATTACATCCGGAATGGCCTGGTATACCCGTTGCACGCCTTCGGTGCCATCGGAGGCGAATTCGATTTCAAAGCCGTGCTTTTCCAGCACGGTGCGGCACAAGTTGACGATGAGATCATCCTGATGGATTACCAGGATCACCGGCTTGGCCTTTTTGCTGTTATTCTCCGGAAGTTCCGGGCTGGTGCTTCTCTCTGCTGCCACTTCAATCGCCAATCAGTACCACAAAATACGATTCACTCTTATCATAGCCCAAGAGTTATATTTTGCGCGGCTTTTTAAAAAAATTCAATCTTCTTTAAAGAATCGGCACGGTGCGCCGACACCACAAACGTAAGATGTTTTTTGAATTCTGAACCCATGCTTGAAGCACAACCCAATACCCATACAGGCAGCACAATGCCATGCCGCTTGCCCCTAAACTCCACCGGATAAGGGAAGCAGATGCGGCCTTCCATTTTTTATGATGGACAGTACGGATTGGATGAATGAGCAAAACGTCCGCATGATCCGGCTGGAACGCCCCGCCCCCACAGTATGCATGTATCCCCAAGCTAAGGAACGGTAATGGCCAAGGGTCCTGAAAAAATAGAACCGAACGGTTTCGAGGACAGCACCTACTACGACTCGATTCAGGGGTTGGTTTCGGTGGGCGAAAGTATTCAGGATCTGGGGCAGATTTTTGAGCATTCCCCGGACGAGGCGCCGGTGCGGCTGTCTAATCGGGATGCCGATCTGGAGCGCGCGCACCAGCTTTATGAATCCGGAATGCTGCACAACTTCAAGAAGGAATCGGACAAGGCCATTGAATGCCTGGAAAAGGCGTACGGCCATTACCTGATGCAGCGGCATTTTCTGGGGGCCATTCAATGTCTGGTGGAACTGGCCTGGATTAAGTACAACCAGGACGAGACCGAAGGTTTGTCCAAGTCCAGCCGCTTGTTTTCCGAAGCGGTGAAGATGATTAACGTGCATATGCATGAACCCGGTGTGAACGAAGTGCGCGCCCGCCTGCTGCATTATCAGGGATTGGTGAGGTACCGCGAAAAACAGTATGGCGAGGCGGTGCGTAATTTCATGTACGCCAAAACCTTCTGCCGACCGGACGGGATTGAGGTTGCCAGAATATACGATAGCCTGGCCGTGCATTACGAACATACCAACGATTACTACCGGGCCATCCAGTGCCTGGAAACCGCCCTGGCCATTAAAAAACGCTGTGGGCAGAGTTATGAGCGCGCGGTGACCTTCCAGATTATGGGGCGCATCCATATTTTACGGGAAGAATACCCCAAAGCCTCCGAATACCTGGCCCAGGCGCTCCAGATTGCGCAGGAGGCGGGGGATTTGTACCGTTCGGGCCGCATCAAGAACGACCTGATTCGCCTGAGCATTTACCAGAACGATGTGGAGAAAGCCCAGCAACTGATCCACGAAGTGGAACAAGAATGCCAAAGTCGGGACATGCGGGTGTTGTACGGAAAAAGCCAGTTCTACAAGGCTTACATTAAATATGCCCAACTGGATTTCGCCGGGGCGGAAGCCTTGCTGGAGCATGACATCCTGCCTATCTTCAAAAAATACGAAAGCCGCAAGGGCTTTGCCATGGCCTACCGGCTGCTGGCCTGCATCCATTACCGCAGCAGCCAGGAAACCCGCGCCATTGAGGAGATGAGCGAAGTGATCGCCATCTTCAAGGAAGAGGCCGAAATTGCGGAGCTGGCCAAAACCTATTACGAACTGGGCAAAATCTACCTGAACCTGAACGAGCCGAAGCTGGCGCTGGCCAGCATGCTGGAAGCCCTGCGCATTGGTGAGGCCAACGGACTCACCTTTATCATCAGCCACATCGAAGATGAAATCTTCCGGTTGGATGAGCACAAGTGGCAGGACATCGTTGAAAAGCGGGCTAATCACGATCGGGTCTTCGAAAAAGAAGCCAACCTGATGGACGCCTTGTCCTCCCTGAGCGACAAGGAAAGCGACAACCCGGAAGGCAGCCCCAACAAGCGATTGGTTTCCCTGCTGAAAGTAGGCCAGGCCATGGCCGCCGAACGGGATTTGGACAAGCTGCTGACCCTCATCAAAAGCGAAACCGAGCTGGCCCTGGATGCCGACCGTTGCACCGTGTTTATTTACGACCGGGACAGCAATGAGCTCTGGTCTAAAGTTGCTACCGGGCTGGATACCAGCGAGGAAATCCGTTTTCCCGCCCACCTGGGGCTGGCGGGCTACGTGGTGAAAACCGGCGAAGTGTTGAATATTAAAGACGCCTACGAAGACCCTCGCTTCAACAAGGAAATCGACAAGAAAACCGGCTATCGCACCCAGAACATTCTATGTATGCCTATGCGCAACCGCAAAATGGAAATCATCGGCGTGTTCCAGGTTCTGAACAAGCGCAAGTCCCACTTCGACAAAGTAGATGAAGACCTGCTGACCGCCATTTCCACCAACGCGGGCGTGGCAATCGAAAACGCCACCCTGGCCAAGGAAATGAAAATCTCCTTCGACAGCTTCGTTAAAACCCTATCCAGCACGATTGACGCGCGAGACCCCATTACGGCAGGCCATTCCGAACGGGTGGCCGAGTACGCCGTGCTGCTGGGCGAGGAAATGGAACTACAGGATTCCGATGTGGAGGCGCTGCGCTATGCTTCGCTGCTGCATGACATCGGCAAAATTGGGATTCGCGAGGACATCCTGAAAAAAGATGGCCGCCTGACCGAAAAAGAGTACCGTCACATTCAAAAGCACGTGTATTACACCCACGAAATCTTGAAAAACGTCCACTTTGAGCGCCACTTGCAACTGGTGCCGGAGATCGCGGCTTCCCACCACGAGAAAATGGACGGCACAGGCTATCACCGGGGCTTGCAAGGGAACGAGATTTTGCTTTCCGGCAGGATTCTGGCCATTTCCGACGTGTTCGACGCCATTACCTCCCGACGGCATTACCGCAACCGGATGGCCTTCGACAAGGTGCTGACCATCATGAAGCGCGACGCAGGCGGCCATTTCGACCCGGATTGCGTGGAGGGGTTCTTCGGCATTCCCTTGTACAAGCTGAGTAATGTGCTGTTGATGGACAAGGGCAAAAAGGCCAGCGATGAAGGATTGATCCTGCTGGATCAGTTGGAAAAGACCATTACCATTGGCGAATATTACAAATGCCTCAATAAAGAAGACATGACCAAGGGTGAGGCGGACGTGCATCGCATCTTCAGCGCGCTGTACCATCAGCCCGGCACGGAAGGCGAATAAAAGCCAAAAAGCCTATCGCAACAGACCAACCCAGGGGGTTATGGTGCGTTAAAACGCTTGGTGCGACCGGGTTTATCGCCTGAGCTGTCTGTCTTATCCCCGGTGGGATCCGTGGCGGGGGGCGTGTCGTTTTCCGTGGATTCAGGCGTGTCAACCAATTGCAGGTGCCTTTTGAATTCCACGTAGAAGCCGCAATTCTTCACCAGCACGTCGCCTTCCAAATGGGCGACCCCAACCGCCAGCGCTTCGAGCAAGGGACACATGACCCCTTTGAGAAAATACTCGCAGGTGTAGCACTGGTCTTCTTCTTCAATATGGACGTGACCATCGTAGTACATGATCTTCGGGCGGTTCCTTCGAATGTGAATTTGGACACTTGACGAACCGGATAAACGGCTTTGAATGGCGGTATCGAGGGTCGTGCGACTGGCTTGAAACGCCTTGTCAGGCCGCTATAGTTCAAAAAGTATACTAACTATTTTATTATAGATCCGGCCGGGTCAGATTTAAAGTAGCCGTCCGGTTACGGATGAGATCAAACTCATCCTTGTTACGGATCTTACGGCGCTCGTTGCAATCTCCGTTTAACGAAAAAAAAATTAAAGTTTACAAATATTTACAAATTGCCAAAAACCTTGTTTTTTCTTAAAGCACTGTTACCAAACCAGTATGCCCACCGGATAAGGGTGCTGTTTTTCCGGCTTTTTTCATCGTACTCTTTTTATCAGGTTGTCAACAGCTCAATTGGTGGATTGTAAGCAGCCGCACTCATTCGGAAGAGGCTATCGGGGGCAAGAACAATGGATGTTTTAAATACCAGCATCAATACCGGCGATTCGATCTACCGGGAAAACTACGCCTTCATGGCGGAGCAAGTGGCCCAGCTCAGGGAGCGGGTGGCCTTTGCCAACGCAGGGGGCGGGAAAGCCGTTGTGGAACGTCATACCGGCCGGGGAAAGCTGTTTGTGCGGGATCGTATTGAGGCTTTGCTGGATTCGGATGCCCCGTTTCTGGAGTTCAGCGCGCTGGCTGCCTACGATCTCTATGAAGGGGCAGCGCCGGGTGCGGGGATCGTCACCGGCATCGGCCGGGTGCAAGGCGTGGAATGCATGATTGTGGCCAACGACGCCACCGTGAAGGGCGGCACCTATTTCCCGATGACCGTCAAGAAGCACCTGCGCGCCCAGGAAATCGCCGAGGAAAACGGCTTGCCCTGCATTTACCTAGTGGATTCCGGCGGGGCGTTCCTGCCCTTGCAGGATGAGGTATTCCCCGATAAGGAGCATTTCGGGCGTATTTTTTACAACCAGGCCCGCATGTCCGCCAAGGGCATTCCCCAAATCGCGGTGGTAATGGGTTCCTGTACGGCGGGCGGCGCTTATATTCCGGCAATGTGCGATGAAAGCGTGATTGTCCGCCAGCAAGGCACTATTTTTCTGGGTGGGCCGCCATTGGTAAAAGCCGCCACTGGGGAAGAGGTGAGTGCGGAAGACCTGGGCGGCGCGGACGTGCATTGCCGCACCTCCGGCGTGACCGACCATTACGCCCTGAACGATGAAGACGCCATCACCATTACCCGCAACATCGTGCAGAACCTGAACCGTCACCCGCAAGCGCCGCTGAATCAGGATATTCCCGAAGATCCGCTGTACGACCCGCATGAAATCTACGGCGTCATCCAGAAAGACATTCGCAAGCCGTACGATGTGCGGGAAATTATCGCCCGCCTAGTGGACGGCAGCCGTTTCCACGAGTTCAAGGCGTTGTACGGCGCCACCCTGGTCACGGGGTTCGCCCGTATTTACGGCTACCCGGTGGGAATTGTGGCCAACAACGGCGTGTTATTCTCGGAAAGCGCCATGAAAGCCGCCCATTTTATAGAATTGTGCAGCCAGCGCGGCATTCCGCTGGTGTTCCTGCAAAACATCACCGGCTTTATGGTGGGCCGCCAGTACGAGGCGGGCGGCATTGCGCGGGACGGGGCCAAGATGGTGATGGCGGTTTCCAATGCGGCGGTGCCAAAGTTTACGGTGATTATCGGCGGCTCTTACGGGGCGGGAAATTATGGCATGTGTGGCCGGGCCTTTGGCGCGCGCCAGTTGTGGATGTGGCCGAACGCCCGGATTTCTGTAATGGGCGGGGAACAGGCCGCCAACGTGCTGCTGACCGTGAAGAAAGACCAGCTTGCCGCGCAAGGCAAACCGGCCATGTCCCCCGATGCGGAGGAAGAATTCAAGCGCCCCACCCTGGAAAAATACGCTACGGAAAGCAGCGCCTACCATAGTACCGCCCGCTTATGGGACGATGGAATCATTGACCCCGCCGATACCCGCATGGTGCTGGGCCTGGGGATTGCTGCGGCCCTGAATGCGCCATTCCCCAAACGGGAACACGGCGTTTTCCGCTTCTAGCCGCTTGGGGCGGGCGAATGCCCGTTGCGGGCAGGCAGGCTCACGATGAATTCCGAGCCTTGCAGGGGTGCGCTTTCCACCCGGATGACCCCATGGTTGCGTTCCACGATGTTTTTGACCGTTCCCAACCCAATGCCGGTTCCCCCATAAGGCTTGGGATGCTGGAGCCTGCGGAACATCTGGAACACATCCTTGCGGTTCTGGGCCGCAATACCGATGCCGTTGTCCTTCACCCGGATCTCGCAACCGCCTTCCTCGGTGGCGCGCGCGGAAACCTGCACCAACGGCGGCACATCGGGCCGGTGGTACTTCAGACCGTTTTCTATCAAGTTTTGCAATAGCTGGGTCATTTCGGTACGGTTGCCCGGAAAGGCGCACATGGCCCCAACTTCAACCCGCCCCTGGGTTTCCCTGACGCGTTCTTCAAGCGAAGAGCAAACTTCTTCGGCCAGTTGGGCAAGATCCAGCGTTTCCCCTGAAAATGACGCGGGTTTCTGCCGGGCGATTTCCAGCACATGATCGACCAGATCCTGCATTTTAATCACCGAAGCCCGTGTCCTGTCTAAATAATCCCGGCTTTCTTCCGAAAAAGTGCTGGCGGCGTCCCCTATGATGGAATCAATAAAGATTTTAATCTTGCGAAGCGGCGCTTTTAAGTCGTGGGAGGCGATGGCGGCCACTTGATCCAGCTCCCGGTTGATTTGCTCCAGCTTGTCGGCGTATTGCTGTGCGTCACTCACCGATTGTTGCAGCTTGCGATTGAATTTTTCCGTTAAAGTATAACCCCAAATAATAAAGGACAGCGCAAACAGGAAGGAAACGGCCGAGACAATGGCGATGCGCTTTTTCACGCTGTTCAGTTTTGCCTGCCGATGGCGAATCAACCGAAATTCCTCGGTTTTCATGCCCTTTACCAGGGCGCTGATTTCCAGCATCAGCGACTTTCCCTCGCCGGTCAACACCAGTTGGCGCGCGGGGGATGGCCCGTATTGCTTGCGGGTGTTCACAATTTTTCTCAGCAATTCAACTCTCTGTTGAATCAGACTGTCCAGTTGATTCAGGCGGTTTTGCTGGCTGGGGTTGCCGCGAGTCAGCAGCCTTAACTGTTCCAGGGTTTCCTGCTCCACTTCCAGTTCGGCCTCAAACGGCTTGAAATAAGCCGGGTTATCGGTTTTGGCATACAGGCTCTCGCCGATTTCGGCGTCATGCACGATGGAAGCCAGCGTTTCAATCTGGTTGTTGATTTTTTCGGAGCGGTTGACCCATTTCAGGCTCTGCTCGGTATGGTACAGGCTGAGGATGGAAATCACGTAAATGATAATCAGGGTGAGTACGGCAAAACCGAACAGCACACGCGTAAACCTTGGAAAACTCGCGGGCAAACTCGCGTTGTTGCTGCGAACCATCCGTAAGTTCCTCAATTCCCGCTATAAACGTTCGCCTATGCATCGCGAACATATATTGAAGCGTTTTTGGAAAAATAGACTCCCAGCCTAATTGGACGGAAAGGAAAGCAGCCTGTTCCGTATCCTGTTTCATATTCCGGGCCGGGACTGGCAAGGGCGCTCCGTTGGGCTTGTAAAGCGAATAACGAAAAACTATTTAAAAACGGAAGCGTTCCTGCTAGGCTCAAACCAAGAGGTCATCCGCAGCGAGGTATGAGCGATGGGAGAATTTGTACGGGTTAGCCTGGAACAATTGGCAGGGGAAGGGCAAACGGGCGTTTCAATCGCCAGGGTGACGCTGGCTCGGCCCGAACTGCATAACGCCTTTAACGAAACCATGATTGAGGAGTTGCGGGAAGCCTTTGCCGGGTTCGGCAAACATTCCGATGTGCGGGCGGTGATTTTGAGCGGCGAAGGGAAATCTTTTTGCGCGGGAGCCGATCTCAACTGGATGAAAAAAATGGTGGATTACAGTTTTGAGCAAAACGTGGAAGACGCCCACGATTTGGCCGCCATGCTGCGAACCATCTACCATTGCCCCAAGCCGGTGATTGCCCGGGTGCATGGCGCGGCCTTTGGTGGCGGGGTCGGGTTAATCGCGGCCTGCGATATCGCTGTTTCCGTGGAAAACGCCGCCTTCTGCCTGAGCGAAGTGAAACTGGGCCTGCTGCCCGCCGTCATTTCGCCGTTTGTAATGAAGAAGATCGGCCAATCGGCCGCACAACGTTATTTTCTTACCGCCGAGAAATTCGAGGCGGCGGAAGCGTTGCGGATTGGCCTGGTTTCGGAAGTGGCGCCCGATGTGGAGGCGCTGGACGACAGGATTGCGCGTATAGTGGAAGCATTGGCAGCCAATGGCCCGGAAGCCGTGACCCAGTGCAAGGTGCTGATTGAGAAAATCGGGAATTGCGACTGGGATCGGGCGGTGGACATTACCACCAAGATGATTGCGGATCGGCGCGTTTCCAGGGAGGGGCAGGAAGGGATGAAAGCCTTCTTGGAAAAGCGCCCGCCATACTGGATGCAACCCAACGCCCCGGCGACGAAAGGTTAAACAGTTATGTCCAAACCGCTTTTTAACAAGGTATTGGTGGCCAACCGGGGTGAAATCGCGGTTCGCATTATGCAGACCCTTCAGGAAATGGGGATTCGCACCGTGGCCCTGGCGTCCGACCCGGACTTGCAGGCCGAGCATGTGCGAATGGCCGATGAGGTCATTCACTTGCCGGGGCAAAAACCGGCGGAAACCTATCTGCAAGGCGAAAGAATTCTCGTACTGGCCCAGGCGCTGGGTGTGGACGCGGTGCATCCTGGGTACGGGTTTTTATCCGAGAACGCCACATTCGCCCAGGGATGCGCCGAACACGGGATGATCTTCATCGGCCCCAGGCCGGAGGTGATTCGGGAGATGGGCGATAAAATCATCGCCAAGGACAAGATGGTTGAGGCGGGCGTTCCGGTAGTGCCGGGTTGGTCCGGCGATTTGGAAACGGATTTTTCGGTCATTCGCGCAAAAGCGGATGTCATTGGCTACCCGTTGCTGGTTAAAGCGGCGGCGGGCGGCGGTGGCAAGGGCATGCGGCTGGTGCATCAGGCCAGTGAATTGGAAGCGGCATTTTCAGCGGCGGCGCGGGAAGCGCAAAGTGCCTTCGGGGACGCGCGGGTGTTTCTGGAAAAATACATTACCCGGCCCCGGCATATCGAGTTCCAGATTTTTGGTGACCACCACGGGAACGTGGTGCATCTGTTCGAGCGAGAATGTTCCATCCAGCGCCGTCACCAGAAAATCATCGAGGAAACCCCCTCCCCGGCCCTCACCCCGCAATTGCGGAACGCGATGGGAAACGCGGCGGTCAAGGCCGCCGAGGCGATGGGCTATACCAACGCGGGAACCGTGGAATTCATTTTCGGCGAGGATGGGTCTTTTTACTTTCTGGAAGTGAACACCCGCCTGCAAGTGGAGCATCCCATCACCGAAATGACCGTGCATCAGGATTTGGTACGGCTGCAAGTGCAGGTGGCCGCCGGGTTGCCCTTACCTTTTAGCCAGGACGACTTGCGACAGGACGGCCATGCGGTTGAATGTCGCATTTACGCGGAAGATCCGGCCCGCAACTTTATGCCCGGCGTTGGTACGCTGGATTTTTACCGCCCGCCGCAAGGGCCATCCATTCGGCTGGACAGCGGTGTGCGGGAAGGCGGCGAAGTGACCGTGCATTACGACCCGATGCTGGCCAAGCTGGTGGTGTGGGGCAAGGAACGGCAGGCCGCGCTGGAAAAAATGTCCTGGGCATTGTCTCGCTTTGCGGTGCTGGGGGTTCCCAACAACGTGGAATTCCTGAAGGCGATTATCGATCATCCCCGCTTTCGGGCCGGAGAAGTCCATACGCACTTTCTGGAAGAAAACCCGGTGGACTTGAAGCCGGTTGAAACGCCGATTGCGGCCATTCTGGCGGCGGGTCTTTCTTCACATATTTTAAGAAGTCGTGTGGGTAGTGCCACCCCGCGGGTACAAGAAGAACATGGAATCTTTGGAACCACCTCGGGCGGTTTTTCGCAAACGCTATCGCCTTGGGCTCAAGGTGGCGCATGGAGGCAACTGGTATGTCAAAAGTGACCCTCACACTCCCCGATCGGGCGGAACCCGCAGTGCTGGATTGCAAACTGAGCGGCAACCAATTTTCAATCAGTATGGCCGATACCGTGTATGAAGGCACCCTGGTGCTGACCGGCCCCGGCGAAGGCTGGCTGAATTACGGGGGGCGTATTCTGCCTTTTTACATGAGCCAGAAGCAGGATAATTTGCACATTTGGCTGGACGGTAAAACCTATGCCATCACCCTGGTCAACCCGGCGTCCCGGCGCGCGGGCGGGACGGGCGCGGCAACGCTAAGCGATGGGGAGATCAAGGCGCCCATGCCTGGCACCGTGCTAAAAGTGCCGGTAAAGGTGGGAGATTCGGTGGAAGCAAATCAGCCGCTGGTGATTATGGAATCCATGAAAATGGAAATGACCCTGTCCGCCCCGCAGGCCGGTGTGATTCAAAGCGTTTCCTGCACGGAAGGGCACCTGGTGGAAATGGGCGCGGTGCTGGTCAGGCTGGAAGCTTAGCGGCCTTTATCCAGCCGAAGCCGGGTACAATAGGAAAACACAGTCAACGCTAGGAGAGAATCAGGCATGGCCACGGAATCCGGCACCCGACCAGTGCGGCAGGTCAAAATTGTGGAAGTGGGACCCAGGGACGGCTTGCAGAACGAGAGAAGTATTATTCCCACCGAAACCAAGCTGGATTACATTCAAAAACTGGCCGAAGCCGGGCTGAAATTCATTGAAGTGACTTCGTTCGTGCGTCCCAAGGCCATTCCCCAGTTGTACGACGCGTTGGACGTGGTGCGAGGATTGCCGGATTTTCCGGGGGTGCACTATTCTGCGCTGGTGCCGAATATGAAGGGGCTGGATCGCGCCCTGGAGTCCGGTATACGGGAAATTGCGGTGTTTACGGCGGCCTCCGACACGTTTAACCAGCGCAATATCAATATGACGGTGGATGAATCGTTTGAAAATTTTACGCCTGTAGTAAAAAGGGCGCGGCAAGAAGGCATGTGGGTGCGCGGTTATATCTCCACCGCGTTTTATTGCCCGTATGAAGGCAAAATCGATAAAGCGCCGGTTCTGGACGTAACCCGCCGATTGCTGGATATGGGCGTTTCCGAAGTGTCCATCGGCGATACCATCGGGCAGGCCACCCCGACGGATGTGAGCGAGACAATGGGCTATCTGTTGCAGGCTGTCCCGCTGGAAAAAATCGCCATGCATTTTCATGACACCAACGGGTTGGCCATTGAAAACGTGCAGGCGTCGCTGGATTTGGGCATTGGCATTTACGATTCTTCCGCCGGTGGGCTGGGGGGATGCCCTTACGCGCCCGGCGCTTCGGGCAATTTATCCACGGAAGCGCTGGTGCGGTTTTTAAGTGAAAAAGGGATTGAAACCGGCGTCGATCCGGTTAAACTGAAAGCGGCGTCGGAAGTGATCCGACAATTGCTGGCGCAGACCCAAGGGCTGTTGCCAAGCGAGATTCAGGATTTGGCGGTGACGCCTTACCCCAACCGATCGCCCAAAACAGTGTAATGAATTTCCGCAAATGTTCCCGTGACAATTCCTGACTTTGAGTTGCTGTTATACGACGAGCTGGACTCCACCAACGAGGAGGCCAAGCGCCTTCTGGCGGACGGTAGAATTACCCGCCCCTGCCTGTTGCGCGCTGAAAGCCAGACGGCGGGAAAAGGCACCCATGGCAGGCGATGGTTCTCGCCGCCGGGAGCCGGTTTGTATTGTTCGGTGGTGCATCCGCTTCCGGGGGAAACATTGACCGGGCAAGCCCAGGGGAAAATCCCCCTCACGCCGTTGTTCACCCTGGCGGCTGGGGTGGCTTGCGCGGAAACGATTCAAGAACTCACCGGGCTGGGCATTCAACTGAAACCGATTAACGATTTATACGTGGATGGCCGCAAGTTAGGCGGCATCCTGACCGAGAGCCTGATTAGCGAAAACCATTGCAGGGCGCTGATTACCGGGATTGGCATCAACGTGTTCGCGCATACGGCGATTACCGATGGCTGTAAACTAGAAGACAGGGGGAATTTACCGGCCAGCCTGCAAGACTGTATTCCTTCGCACCTTTTTTCGCAATGGCATGGGGACGCCATTAGGCAGGAGCTTGCCCTGGCACTGGCCCGACAGGTAGGGCGCAGTTACCGGATGCTGATTGAGCATGGCGGCAAGGTGATTGTGGATCAATACGCCCAATACAAAACGCCAGAATTCGATTTTCCTGCTGAGTACCAAGCCATATTAAGCAGATAGCCATTTCCGGGTTTTAGCAACTCGGATTGATTCACTTTTGGGGAGCAAACGGGTGTAAAACACCGCCAATAGGCAGGCGGGAAATCGCATGCGCTCATAAAGGCGTAAAACATATGCCCCGGTGATAGGGAATGTATGGGATCAATAGCAATTTTTGGTAATTGATTGTTTTTATTTTTAAAGAGGCGTAATTCAAGAGGCTTATTTTCCTGAGAGGCGTAGTTCTGATTTAGCAGTTTAGCAACTTTATTGAGATTCGGTGGAGAGAGCATGATTCAAGGCCAGCTTTCAGGCGCGTATGCGCAATCTTTAACTCCGGCGGCGTCACCTGCGTCGACTTCCAATGCTAACATTTTGAGCGCTGGCGGTTACGGCAGCGGACAAGGCGACAGCTACACGCCTTCGTATGGCGGGAATGGCGGTCAGTCCGCAGGCGATATTAACCAGCAAATGTTCAGCATCGTTTCACTGATTCTTCAGCTATTAACCGCTTTGCTGCCGCAACTTGCAGGCGGCGGAAATGGCTACGCCACGCCAGGCACAGGCGGATATAAACCACCGGCAGGAGGCAACACGTTGGGGGCAAATGCACCAGCCCCCCTGCAAAAATATGGCAAGGAAATCGAGAATGCGTCCGCCGCGACGGGCGTACCGGCAAACGTGCTGGGCGCCATGATGTGGCAGGAATCAAGAGGTAATCCAAATAGTGGTGGCGGTATTGGTGAGGTTGGCCTGATGCAGATGACCCCGGATACTTTCCAGGACTTACAGGCCAAGCACCCTGAATTGCAGGGGCAGGATTTGTCCGATCCGCAAACCAACATTATGGCGAGCGCGTTCTATATGAAGGATTTGATGGGCCAGTTCGGGGATATCCCGACCGCGCTGAGAGCTTACAATTCCGGCCCGAACGGCGTGGATCCCAGCAATTTACAGGCTTTGCCCGCCGGAACGGGAGACGCCACATACGTGGATAAAGTCATGGATTTCTCAAACCGATTGGCCAATGGCGCAGCGCTTCCCCCATAAGGGTTTGCGATATTTAACGCGATATTTAAAATGATTGATTCAGCAAATTGGGCTTTACCTAAATGGATTAAAAAAAGCCTGAAAATACGGTTGCTCCAACGATGGTTCAATTTAACAAGAGAAGTAAACAAACGATTTTAGCGGTTCTGTAGCATCTGCTTTTTGCTTGTGGATAGTCGCGGTACAAGGCCCGTGAGGTGAAACACCATTAATTTACGGAAACATCGTCGGCAGTTGTTTTCCCGTATCAGACATTCCGTACAGTTAAAATAACCCCATAAATAATTAATTAAATCCAACATTACAGATTATCCTTTGATAACTCAAAATTAAGGTACTTTATTCATGCAAGAATGGTTTCCTGGCGGATGAGGCCGCCAGGAAACTTTGCGGGGAAGCTAATCAATCCGTCTTGCTAGGCGGTAATACCGTTTTGCCGGTCGGCTTCCAGCCCGTTCCAGAAAACGGCCAGGCTTTCCAGCATTTCTCGGCCACCGGCCAGAAATTTTTCACGATCGAAATTAGGGTCGTCAAAAATCTCTTTCAATTCATCGTGGGTGTGGGCGGCATGCTGGGCTTCCAGCCGGTTGTGCCAGGCGAAAAACGCAATGGATAAATCCAGAACCAGCGTTTTACGAATTTGCAGCAGCCCATCCTCCAGCTCTTGCCAAAAACCGGCGGCGGCCCAATTCTCAATGGCGAAGCTGGCCCCGGCGGCAATGCTGACGTCATCGCTGCCATACAGGCGGGCCAGTTCATCACAGAAAAACAGGGTCGGTTGGGTGCCATGCTTGCGCTTGCCCAAGTCGTTAAAGCCCAGGCCCAGCGGTTTGCCGAATTTCAACAGCCATTCGAAGTGGGCCGCCCCAAACCGGAAAGTGCCGCCATCAATGGTACCCTCGGTGCTAACCAGTTCCGGGTCGCCTTCCTGATCCTGATTGTCGGCGTTCACTGCTTTGACTTCATTGCGCTGCTTGTTGTTGAAAATCACGCCCAGTTCATTGGCCAAAATTTCTTTGGCCGCCCGCATGGATTCCAGGCAATCTGCGTTCAGCATTTTTTTAAGCTGTGCGATTAAAAACAGGTTGGAAAACACCGAAAACTGCACCGTAAAATGCCGCAGTTCGGGCAGGGTGGCTTCGCCCTTGGCGAACCAGCGGCTGTAGCGATTCTCCACCACGATGGGGTGGTTCAGGAATTCGGCTTCAACGGTCTTTAAAAAAGCCTCGTAATTCATGCCCTGAATATCGGCATGGCGGATAGGTTCTTGAATCAGGGTTACTGTCATCTCATCTCCTCTACTGCTTTTTAGCTTGTTTACCTGTCCCGGCCGCTTTCCGGCGGAACCGGCGGGTAGGAACGCTTGATCATGTTCAGCACGGTCATGGATTCCACCCGTTCAATATTGCCCAAAGGAATCAGTTTTTCATTTACAAAGGTGGATAACGCTTCCACGTCCCGTACTGCCACATGGAGCAGGAAGTCGGATCGCCCAAGTGTCTGGGCGCAGGTCAAAACCTCGTCCATATCGCTCACCACCGACTCAAATTCCTTCATGGCCCCCAAATCCCGGATGGTTACGGTCATGAACAGCTCCAGCCCCCGGCCCACCTTGGCAGGGTCCACCTTGATGGTATAGCCCTCAATAATATGCGAGGCTTCCAGGCGACGCACCCGTTCCAGCGTGGCCGATTCGGACATGCCAATGAGCTTGGCCAGCTTACTGTTGGTGAGGTGGCCGTCCAGCATCAAGTGCCGCAGAATATTTTGATCAATTGCGTCCATGCCCAATATTATTCACGAAAAGCATTTATTCGCAATATAATTTTGAAAAATTATGCGCTTACCAAAAAAACTTCGGAAAATATTACACCTCACCAAAGATAGTAGTGGTTGGATGCTCTATGAATTGAAGAAAGGGAAAAGGGTTTTCATTCAGGATGAAATGCCATGATAGAGTGCGTTTTAAGGATTTAACGCCAAAAAATCATGCATTTTTCAAAACAGAATTTTGAAAAACATAGAAATTAGAAAATAAATTTAAAACAAAGCAACTCAATCACTTCCCTGATAGAAAGCAAAGCATGTTCTGTTGGAATGGTAAGAAATAGGAACGATTAACTTTCCGACAGCGTCACCAGGCGATCAAAGATCTTTTTTTCCAATGGCATCACCGAGAGACGGGATTGGCGAATCAACGGGATGTCGGCCAGATCGGGCGTGTCCTTGATTTCGGCAAGCGTCAAGCGGCGTTTCAGCGGGCGAACCGGCTTGATGTCCACCACCACCCAATCCTGCTTGGGATTGTCCTTGGGGTCGGGATAATGCTCCTTGCTCACTTCCGCGATTCCGGCCAGCGCCTTTTCGGTGACGCTATGGTAAATCAGCACCTGATCGCCTTTTTTCATGGCTTTCATGTTGTTTCGGGCCTGGAAGTTGCGAACCCCGTCCCATACGGTCTTGCCGTCCCGCACCAAATCCTCGAAGGAAAACTCGCCCGGTTCGGTTTTCATCATCCAGTATTGCATGGCCCGTGTCCTTTCATTCGCCAACAACTCGCTTGCGCTATTGTAACGCCTAAAACGTGTTATCATAAGCCATTAGAGTGAAAGTACCGGATTCGTGCCACAGACGTTAACCCTTTGCTACATTGCAGACGCCACCAACATCCACGTCCAGCGCTGGTTGGGCTATTTCGTGTCCCGCGGGCACCGGGTGTATTGCCTCAGCGACAAGGGCGGCGCCATTGACGGGGTCACCGTGATTGAGTTGCCCAACCGGGATACCCTGGTGGGAACCAACAGCAAAAAAGGGGGCAAAGTCTCCAAAACGGCGGTCATCAAATCCCGCAGCAAAAAAATCCGGCAGGTTCTCAAGGAAACCAAGCCCGGCATTATGCATGCCATTTTCCTGTATCAACGGGGCTGGTCTGCCGCGCTGAGCGGGTTTCATCCGCTGGTGATCACCCTGCTGGGTTCCGATATTTACCTGCCGCCGCGCAACTATCGCCATCCGCTGCAACTTTGGCGCGATCATGTCATGAACGCCCTGGCCCTGAAGCAATGCGATATGGTGACGGCGGTATCCGATGATCTAAACCAGGCCGCCAACCGGCTCACCTTGGGGTTGGCCCCGGTGGAGTTGATCCCGATTGGGACGGACCCCCAGTTGTTCCAGCCCAATTTGGACACCACCGAACTGCGGGAAAAGCTGCACATTCCCGAAGAAAGTTTCGTGGTGCTAAGCCCCCGCCAAATGACCCCGCATTACAACCAGACCACCATTATCGAGAGCATTCCCCGTGTGCTGGAAGAAGTGCCGCAGGCGCTGTTTATTATGAAAGACACCTTCTGCAACACGCCGGAGCGGCAGGAATACGTGCGCTCCTTAAAAGAATTGGCCGCCTCTTTGGGCGTGGATCACGCAATTCGCTGGGTGGAGGAAGTGACCATGCAGGAGCTTCCCTACTATTACGCGATTTCGGACGTGGTGGTGTCCGTTCCCAGCACAGACGGGATGCCGGTGACCATTTTCGAGGCGATGGCCTGTCAGAAGCCCCTGATTGTAGGGGATCTAGCCTCTTATAACGAAGTGATCATCCACGGGCAAACGGGCCTGAGGGTGCCGATTCGCAACAGTCAGGTGCTGGCGCGGGCCATCATCAAAATCCACAAAAACCCCTCCCTTGCCCGGCGCATGGTGGAGGAATCGCAGGTTATCCTACACCAGTACGGCATTTTTAACGAGCAGATGATGCGCATGGAACGCTACTATTACGGGTTGATTAACCACGATATTTCCGCCGGGCATGCGGTACGCAAGCGGATTAGCCGTTTCTTGTTCCGTCTGCTGGTGTCCCTGACCTGATTGGGTATCCATGAATGTCTGAACTGCGGGTTCGGCAAGAGATGCCGGGTAAGGATTGAGAAACACTCACGTTTTCGTTAAACTGAAAAACAGGATTAGAAACGAATATAAAGGATCTCCCCATGCTGGAAATGGAACAAAGCGTTAAAGATAAGCTTCGCGCCGAGATTGAACAGGAAATTGCCGAGCACAAGCTGATGTTTTACGGCAAAGGCACCAAGGAAATGCCCATGTGCGGCTTCACCGTGGAAACTGTGCAGTTCCTGAGCCAGTTT
The DNA here is from genome assembly GCA_902168245.1 of Candidatus Melainabacteria bacterium. Taxonomy (GTDB): domain Bacteria; phylum Cyanobacteriota; class Vampirovibrionia; order Vampirovibrionales; family Vampirovibrionaceae; genus Vampirovibrio. The sequence goes on along the minus strand of CABHPA010000167.1, from coordinate 16,348 downwards.
GGCTACCCCTTTCACGTGGTTAACGTGCTGCATGACATGGAAAAACGCGCTGTGTTGGCCGAAATGACCAACTGGCCCACCTTGCCCAAGGTGTTTATCAACGGCAAATTCTACGGCGACACGGATATTCTGGGACCGATGGCCGACAACGGCGAGCTGGAAGCCCTTCTGAAGGAAGCCTTCCCCGAAGGGCCAACCGCTTAAAGCCATGCTGACAGGGTCTACCGCTATGACCCCGGACATCGACCAGGCAGTCAAGCAGGTCAGGCGGTCTTTCGGGATTGCCCGCCTGGATGATTTGGCAGTGCTGGAGATTACCGGGCCGGATGCTTTGCGTTTTCTGCAAAACCGCCTTTCTAACGATGTGTTGTCGATGAAGATCGGGGCAGGTCAGTTAAACGCGGCGCTGGATCGCCAAGGCAAAATTCAGGGCGTGTTTAGCCTGTACCGGCAAGAAGACGGGCTGAGAATGCTAATTTCCCGCGCTGAGCAGGAAAACTGCATTGCCCAGATTGAAAAATTCCACATTGTCGAGCAGTTCACTGTCAAAAAAATTACGAATGTAGTAATAATTTCTTTACAAGGTCCGCAATCGGGATCTTTTTTGAAATCCCTGCTTCAAACTGAAACGACAATTTCCTTGCCGGAAAAAGAACATAGCTGGGTGACGTTGCGGATTTCAGGTCAGCCCGTCTGGATCCTCCGTCGTTCTTTCAGCGGCGATGCGGGCTTTTTGCTTCTGGCTGAAACGGAACAGCCGCAGACTTTTTGGGAGGACATGCAAACTGCCGCCCTTTCCGCCCAAGGCGTTGAGATGAGCGCAGAGGTTCAGGAAGTTCTGCGGGTTGAGGCTGGAATTCCCCGGTTTGGCGCCGATTACGACTTTGAGACCCTGTTGCCCGAAACCGGGCTGGAACGCCAGGCGGTAAGCTACAGCAAGGGTTGCTACCTGGGACAAGAAACCATTGCTCGCATTAAGACTTATGGCATGGTGCAAAAAGCCCTGGTGGGGCTGTTGTTTGAGCATGCCTTGCGACAAGAGGAACTACCACCCGCAGGCAGCGAATGTTTACTAGATGGCAAAACGGTAGGGACACTGAAAAGCGGCGTTTTTTCCCCGACATTAGAGCGGGCGGTTGCCTTTGCCTACCTGGGTAAAAGCGAGCGGGTGCCGGGCAAAAAGCTGACGCTGAGCATTGGCGGCAAACTGTTTCCTGTGGAAGTGGCCTTGCTGCCGTTTTATGAAGGCGGCGCGCACGATCAATCCGGGCGGCAATTGCTGGGCGAAGGCTTGAAATTGTTCGCGGACGGTTTTGATGAAGCCGCAATGCGGGCGCTTCGTCGGGCCATTGAGGTTGAGCCCGGCCTGATTGAGGCTTACGAGGCGCTGGGGGTTATTTTGTCCCGGCATGAGCAGTTTAAGGAAGCCATTGAGATGATGGAACGGGTTTTGGCGCTGGAGCCGGAACATGTGCTGGCCCATACCAACCTGTCGGTCTTTTATATGAAGCTGGGCGACAAGGAAAAGGCTGAAGAGGAGAAGGCCAAGGCCACCATGGCCGCATTCAGCAAAAAAGCCAAGGAATCCGGGCTGGCCATGCCAGATTTTGAGGCCGAACGGCGCAAGAAGGAACAGGCAACCCTGGAGCGGATCGAAATGTTTCGGGAAGCGCTCAAGTTCAACCCGGAAGACCCATTGGGGAATTTCGGGCTGGGTTCCGCCCTGCTGGAACTGAAGCGATTTGGGGAGGCTATTGAGCCTTTTGAGAAGACCCTCAAGGCGCAGCCCAAGCATTCCGTGGCCTATTTGTCTCTGGGGAAGTCACTGGAGGGGGCCGGAGAGTTCCAAAAGGCTCAAAATGTATATCAGAATGGGATAGAAGTGGCCGCTGCTAAGGGAGATTTGATGCCCCTCAAGGAATTACAGGCGAGGCTGGAAAGCTTGACATTGAAATTGCAAGGCAATCCCGGTTAAAATGGCCGATCTGTTTCAATATGTAAAGCAGTTGGGATGTATATATTGCGGAAAGTCAATTTCTGTAAATAAATTGTTTTTATTTATTTGTAAATATTTTTCCCGTTTTACGCATTTGTTAGCATTGAACCCTTTGAGAGAGAGCGCGATATAAAACCATGTTTAACACAGACGCCAATCCCTTTGGCAACGTGAAAATGCAGTCGTGGGGAACCACGGCCACAACCGATACGGCGCGCCCCACCGTAAGCCTGCTGCAGAACAACAGCGTGTTTGTCCTGCCCGGCCCGGCACAGGAGGGTTCTCTGCCCACAGGCCAGAATTTCCCCGTTTTATTTGAAAACCAGTCGGGTTTTGGCAATTTGGTCAATTATCTGGTTGGCGGCATGGGAAGATCAAATTCACCCGCATTCAACAAGGGCGTACGCAGTTCGTTTATCGATGCATCGGCCTGGGAGGATGCTTTTGATCCGGAAACCGGCCTGCCACGGGTCGCTAGCCTGGCAAACCGCATTAACGGCCTGAGTACCCCCCTGCGAGATGCGCAGAATCCTTTTGATCAATCCCTGGATTTGGTGTCCTGAGCGCAAAGCGAAGCGTTGTTCCACCCCGCTCAGCTATTGTCGCCACTATCCGCCCAGCCCAACAGGGAGATGAACGTGCCTCGGTCTTCCGGCTTGACGATGCCCTTGCGTACCAGGTAGTTCACCCGTGAGGAAATATCGGTCAACGCCACGCCCTCAAAGCCTTGGCCATTGCCGGGCTGTTTGATGCGGTTTTCCACCAGGTATTGACGGATTTGCTCGGTGGTGGCTTTGCCGCCGTTGAACACGATGGCCCGAAACAGGTCGTAATTAATGGAAGTGCTTTTGCGGAGCAGGAGATTCACCTGGTTGAAAGCCCGTTCCGGCAGGAAGTGGGAGCCTGGCAATGTACCGGGGGAAGAAGTGACGTCTATTGCAGTGTAACTTGCTATTTGTGAAGTATTAGTCGGTTTGTTTAGCACTGAAGTTTCAGTCTTAGAACTTAACTCATAGGTAGGCAAAGAGGCCGAGACTTCATTCGCTTTGGCATTACTAAAGTTTGATAATATCGATTTTATACTTAACTTTAGCGTAATTAATTTTTGCTTTGCCAATTTCAACTCTTTTAATTTATCAAGCTGTTTTTCCAATTTATCAATTTGTGGTTGAATTACCTCTAATTCTTTTTCTGTCTCATTTAATAAATCTTCTAATCTTTCAGAACTTGAGATGTTGGACACTGAAGTTTTTTGTTTTTTTACAGACTTGGGCATGGTAATACCTTAGCTTTAGTTACTAAAATTATTATACATCAACTTTACAAAAAACTTAAAGCTTAAACAACACAAGTTAAGCTTTATTTAAAACTTAAATACTGAACAAAAGTTTGAAACTTTATTCTTTCCAGCGGAAACTTAAAAAAGACTGAATTAAATACTTTAAATCCTGCTTTTCCACAACTTAACAATTGCTTTACATTTGCTTGCATTGAGCCTATGCCAATATTAAGATTGCCCGGTTGGGATATTGGTGTACAGTTACTGATTTTTTAAAAAGACCCTTTCATAGGCTTGACTCGCAATGATTTCATCCACCATCAGACAACCAATCCGATTTGGCCGCCAAGATGCGCCCTCTCTTGAACATGCCAGGGCGTTTGATGACATGGCGGTGAAACAAGAACCTTATATTCAGCCTAAAGATTCGAATGATGCGGAAGCGGATACGCTGGTTTTATCAGGGCAAAAAAGTCGGCCAAGCCAAATTACGTTCCAGTTCCCCAGTCATCACGGTTTTAAATGGCCCGGCAAGGATGCCCACCTGGTCAGCCCGGAACAGGCCCGTGATTTGCGACTTATTTTAACCGCCCTGGCCCTTAATAACCACCCGGCTTTCCTGCCCCACAGCAGGCACCCAGGCCGCTCAGACCTGCCTGAAATCGAGAATGGCGGGAATGCCGCACCTGAGCGCGAACGGGTCAAAATCAATTTCGTGGACGGAAAGGGTAAGCCGGAGGTCAAAAAATCCGAATCCGGCGAAACGCTGACCGTCAATATTTATAACAACCCCAGCAACGTCCAGCATAACACCCAGAACAACGGACAGGCGGGCAGCCTGCTGAATACCCTGACCAGCCTAACCCCCTGGGGGATGGCAAAAGTATTGGGTGGAACCAGCATTGCCGTGTTAGGCACTTATTACCTGGGGCCAACCGTTTTGAACTACGCCAAAAACAAACTGGCCGGCATGGTGCTTCCGGAGAATCTGATGGCCCGCACCACAGAGTTTTTCAGCACCCCGCTGTCCTGGTTCAGGAATGGGACGGGCAGCGCAGCTGCCACTGCCGCCGCAACGGTTGCCGAAACCGCAACTGAAACCCTTGCTGCTACGGCTACACAAACGGCGACAAATGTGGCAACCCCCACTATCACCCAGGCGGCAACCGAAACGCTGGCCCATAATGGCACCACCCAGATTTTGCCCACCATCCTACAGGGAGATGTCCCGCTTTCTGCCGTGACAGGGGGCGTCATGGACAGTATCAGCGACGGCCTTAGCAATGCTGCAAGCGTAGTAGGTAATGTCGCCGCCAGAGGCTTAAACTTGGGCTTCAGCTTTCTGAACAGCCCTGCCAGCATGTTTGTGTTCCCCTTCTTTTACAACTATGCACGGAGCCGGGGTGCGAAGGGTCGCGCACACGATATACACTACCATGTCACCCCGCCCATATACCAGGAAACCGGCCGGGCAACCGGCCAGGTCAAGGGCTTTAAAGGCAACGTTCACGGGTTCCGCTCGTCGTAGGCAATGGGCTTATCGCTTCCATGAGAGTTCCTGGGCGGAAAGCTGCCGGGCTGATGCTTTAATGCGGGCCAACCCATCCTGGGCATAGTCGTAATCACTGGAAGAATCCCCCTCATCCTCTGCGGCGGACAGCATGGCCTGATGGTAATGCTGCCCGGCTTCTCGCCAATGCCCGCCAGATTCATAGGCATAGGCGATCTGGTTTTCCAGGTTGGCCAGCAGGTGCTGGTTCTCTTTGCTGGCAAAGCGTTGAATAATGGCTTTCGCCTGCTGAAAATGGGCAATCGCGCCAGGGAAATCCCGACGATCCAGGGCCAGGTCGCCCAGGGTCAAATACGGGTTGTAAAAATCGGGGTTGAGGCTAATCGCCTTGCGGGCACTACTTTCAGCCTTATCGAAATCTTTAAGATCTCGGTAAATCTTGGCTAAATCGTTATAACCCCACTCGTAACCTGGCGTATCCTGCACGGCGCGTTCATAAGCGGCGGCCGCCCGGGCCAAATCCTGGTCATCGTTTTCATATGCCTCGCCGCAAAAGGTGTAATAGCGGGCCATCGGGCTTAAATCGCGTATTTTGCGCGGCAGGCGGGTTTTCTGGAAGTTGGACGCCTCCAGCTTCAGTTGGGGGCTTTGACTGAGCTGGTTTGCCTGACTGATTTCACGCGCGGCCATTTCCAGCATTAGCCGGTCGGAAAACGCCTTGCCCAAGAGCAAATGGAAGTCCGCCCGCTGCGGATCGTCCAGGCTATCCCGCATGGCGGTCAACAGTTCCGGGCTTTGCGTGGCTTCCAGGTCGTCTATGGCGTCCAGTTGCTCGCGCGCGAATTGGGGCGAATGGTGCATATAATAGATGAGCGCCAGTTCCTCATGGGCGCTACGGGCAAAATCCCGGTTCAGGATTCGACCGGCCCAGGTGGCGTCTGATATTTGGATCACCTGCCGATACTCCTCCACGGCGGAATGAAAAATCCCCATGCTATTATGCAATTCGGCCAGCAGGTAATAGAGTTTGGGGTCTTCCCGATTGGTATGGCTCGCAATCTCTGCAACCAGCTTGCGTTCGGCCCGGGAAAAGTCTTGAGGGCCGTTAAAGCGGTAATTACCCGAATTCAGGCTATCCCAGGGCGCTTCGTAAATGCTGTAGAAGTTGTCCTCCGGCAGGATCGCGCAAAAATAGTAGGCAAACCCGCCCAATGCGATGCCCGGCAGGCTGATCAGGCCAAACGCCATCAAACCCACGCCCCACCAGGGCAGCTTACGCCGAAGGGCGGGCGTTGGCTTCTGCGGGACTGGCCCGGATTCAGGAGGCTGGTTCATAATGAGTATTATCGAAGCCGGGATGCAAAACTTGAGCGTTCGCCCCCGCTTTTCCCATACTTTCATCTTTCAGAAGGACTTGGTTGCATGACGCCGCAATTCCAACTTGTTAAAACCGCCGACGGATCCGTTTCCTGCGTGGAAAGTGAAACCGGCCAACTTTGCCATAACAGCGCGGGCGCGTATACCGAAGCCCTCACCAATTACGTGCGGCCTTCCGGTTTGCTGGATACGCTCAGGCGACAAGGCCATATTCGGGTGCTGGACGCCTGTTACGGGTTGGGCTACAACAGTTGGGCGCTAATTAACGAAATGGCAAGCCAGCTTCCTTCCTTTCGAAATGCCGGATCGTCATCGGGTTCAGGCTTCCCAAAAACTTATACAGTAACCGTGGTTGCGATTGAACGATTTCCGGAAGTGCTTGGTTTTTTGCCCCATGTTTTGGACTATCCGACCTTCGATGCCCTGAAAAATAAAATACCGCCATCGGAACATAATGCATATTATCGGACTCTAGAGTGTTTCTGCAACACGAAGGGGGTGTTGGACGAGGTTCGATTTTTGGCGATGGATCTGGCAGGCGGTTTAAGGATTGAACTGGAACTGTGGGTTTCGGATTTGCGCCAACGCGTTACAAAACTGAAACCCGGTTTTGACGCCATTTTCCACGATCCGTTCTCGCCCCAGAAAATGCCGGAATTATGGAGTGTCGACCTATTTCGGGAATATTACCGGCTGCTGGAACCCACAAGTGGGCTTTTGCTCACCTACAGCGCGGCGGCGGCAGTCCGGGGCGGCCTGCTGGAAGCCGGGTTCACCGTCGCCAAAACCCAACCGCTCGGTGCTAAAAGCGGGGGGACGCTGGCCAGGCTTTCCTCGGCGCCCGATCGGGAACAGCCCGACTGCCTGCCGTTGTCGGATTGGGAGTTGGAATACCTGGAAAGCCGGGCAGGCATCCCGTATCGGGATGCCATGCTTTGCAATGGCCGTTCGGAAATTTTGGCCCGTCGGGAGTGGGAACAAGTCGAATCTCTACGGCCTGCCGGGGCCAGCGCGTTGAAAAAGCGCCCTCGCAGGATTCCCAATTTCTGACTCCCCTTGCTCAGACTGGGCGAGTAAGGTTGCAACCTCAGCGCGATTGGCCGAACAGCCTGCCAATCGCCTTTTGCAGCGGGCCTTTTTTGCCAAACCGAAGGGAAGGAGGCGCGCCAAGCATCGTATCCGGGTTTGTTGGCGGTGGCGATATAGGGGTAAAGGCATCCTGCTGCAATGCAACTGCCAATGGGGGCAGGGCCGTCGGCATTTCCTGGGACGACATCGCGGCCGAAGCCGGAATTAAGGGTGGCAACGGCGGCGAAACGCCCTTGGCCTCAGCCGTATTTTCTATCGGGACATAATGTCCAAACTGCACTGATCGCATTCCCTGCTACCTCATCCAAACCAAGCAACAAAAAGGTATGATCTCATTGTATGCCGTCAATAATTTACTACAAACGTAATTTATTGACGGCTGCCATTAAAACATGCCCTTGCTCAAAGAATAATGGCCTCTCCATGCCTAGCCGGATTGATGCTCAAGCCCGACTTGTCCCAGACCCCAAAGGCGTTTTTCGGTTGGAAGGGACGTTCTGCCGACGATCCATAAAGTTGCCGTTGGGTATAATATCCGGCAGAAGGCGCAGGCTGGCAGGTTCCAACTGCGGGCTTTGTTGTTTCCGGAAAAGTTTCTGCAACAGCCTGCCAGTAGGCGGGGTTGCGCATGGGTTTCAGTTTGCCGTCCGGCAGGCGCGTCAGTCGGTTCTTGCCGCTCAACAGGCGCAGCGTCCAATCCTCAAACAATACCATCAACTGATCGAAAGGGTGCGAAACCAGCGGCACCAAGGCAATGCCAATCAGCACGGGCAGCGGTTTTACAAACAGCAACCGTGTCAGTTCATCCACGCCGAATTGCGTCTTGGCCCCAATCTGCTTCATATTCCTGCGTATCTCACCCGCATTCTTCAGGGTCCAAACAGAACGAAGCCCGGGCGTTTTGGCCACCCAATCGGACAAGCTCGCAAACACGCCCACCACACGGGCCAAACGTCCATTAAGCGCCTGAATTTGCCGATCGGCCACCGCTTTAAGACGGGTTTCCACAAACGGTTTGAGAGGCTCCACCCAATGCCGATCGATCCAGCCCTGGCTCTGTTTTGTGACGGGGGCCACCAGCTTGTTCAATCCCGTCATTATCCTTTTTCGCAGCGGATCGCCGGACATTTCCACGTGGGCCTTGCTGTCCAGCAGTTTACTGGTCAGATCCACCACCGAGCCGATCAGCATGGGCGGTATCCACAAGCTGGCCGCCAGGTGAAACAATGCCAAGTCCGCCGCCTCCTGGGCGGTTTTTACTGTTTTCTGAGTGGGGCTCAACCCGTTTTCGCTCCCTTTGGCGTATTTTTTGGGCAGGGTGGTTCCCATATCGGCCAGACAATACAGCGCGGCAAGACCGTATCCCGCAAACCTACCCAAACCGCCAAGGTACGGCGCTAAAAACTCACCCATTTCATCCGCATAGCCACCATAGCGCAAGGCCGTATGCCGCCACACGGAATAGTCGTCATCCCCTTTTTGGGGCGTTTCATGGTTTGTAGCCGTTGACGCGGCTGCTTCAACCGAAGCCGCATTACTCTTACCCGGCCAGGCAGGTTGATTATTGGAGAGCTGAATAGGAACAGACGGGCAAAATATCCGTCCGTTCGGGGGGAACGAACTGTACAACGATGGTTCCCATCCTGTCACGTGACCAAGGTGGCAATAGCGATAATTTATCACAAATATAAAGTGACTTCAAATTTGAAATTCGAATTAAATTTAAAAGACGCTGGTAACCCTTTATCTGTGGGACATCATCCCTGGCTGGTTGTCATTTCCGGCTCAATCCCCGGAACAACCTGGAAAATGGGCACCGTAAACTGCACCTGGAAACGCCCGTCCTCGTAAAACAGGCTGATTTCCCCGCCCATGGCCTCTACAAGCCCTCGGGTAATGAACAGGCCCAGCCCGCTGCCCCGCGTGGTGCGTACCAGACTGTCATCCAGCCGCTTGAACTTGTCGAACAGGCTGTCCAGTTCCTCCAGGCTTTTCATGGGAACCGGGTCGCACAGGTTGCAGACCGTAATGGCGACCTTGCCCGCCGAGTAAGCGGGCAAATCGCCCTCAGTCAGGGACGGTTCATGCGCCACCCGAATTTCCAGCGGCGTATCTGGCAGGGAATACTTGACGGCGTTATCCAGCAGGTTCAGCAAAATCTGCTCCAGCCGATCCGGATCGGCCAGCACGGACTGGTTTTCGTCCAGATCCTGCGCGATTAGCACTTCAATTTCCCGATGCTCCTTGGCTTGGATAAACTGCACCGAATTTTCCAGCACCGGGGCCAGTTCCACCTGATCGGGGAACACCCGCAAGCCCGCAGACTCCAGATCGGGAATTACCAACAGGTCGTCCACCAGTCGGCTCAAGCGATCGGCTTGTTGTTTGACGATTTTCAGGCTCTTGATCCGGGCTTCCGAATCCAGGGTGCTGTCGTAACGCAACAGGCGGGAGGTATAACCCTTGATGCTGGTTAACGGCGTCCGCAACTCGTGGCTGACCGTGTCAATCAGGTTGGATTTGAATTCGTCCATCTGGGCCAGCTTGCGGTTGGCCTCCTGAATGGTTTGCCAGGAATCCGCCGTTTTGCGGGCCATGCGGTTGAATTCCAGGGTGAGGTACACGATTTCGTACGGGGTAAAGGCGTTGGTGATCAGCCGGATGCGGCGGAAATAGTTGCCTTCCCCCATGGCTTTGACGCCTTTGATTAACTGGCGGAAATTGCGACTGATGCCCAGAATATAAGGCAGCACCAGCATTAAAATCATCAGCAGGCAGCCCACAATTAGTAGAATGGTTTGGGTTCCGGCCCATTTAATGTACTTCTGCTTCATGTGGTAGGGCGATTCGATAATAATGCCCCAGTTGATGTCCGGCATTTTCACAATCACTTTTTCCAGCGCGGGCGGATCATCATCCTTGTTATTATTGTCGGCCTGAGGCTGATTCGGCTGATCGGCCAGCGCGGCGGAGGAAAACTCGTGGGTGACGCCCGGCTTGATGTGGGAAAACTGCTGATAGTCCTCTTTGCTGATATGCTCTTGCAACTCGGTTCCGCTCGGCCCGGCAATAATAAAGCCTTCGCTGTCGATGATGTAAAACGCCCCGTACAACGAGTTGCTGGAGCGCACCATGTTTTGCAGGTAGCTGAAATTCTGCTGTTGCACATAATAGGCCGGAACTCCGGCGGACAGGCTTGTTTTGCCAGTTTCTGGCTTGGACTGCGTATCCAGGTTTCCGGAGAGGGGGATGGTGGAGCGCAGGAAATAGGGGCTATCCTGTGGGTTGCCGGTGTTAAAGTAAATCACCTGAAACGGCTGCGATTGCTGCGGATTTTGGGCGTTGCCCACCGCACTCACCGGCAAGTCGTCCGGCAGTCTCAGCTCCGGGCTGATTTCCCGAAAGCTCCGGTATTTCGATTGCAACAGATGTCCGCGAGCGTCGTACACCCCCACCGCATCCAGGTTGGGGGTCAGGCTGAGGATTTGCAGGACGGTTCCATCAAAGCCCCTACCCGTTTTCAGGCCGGAATCCATGAGTCGGGCCATCACTTGCCCTTGCTGACGCTGCCAGGACATTTCGGTGCCGAAGTCCCGGTACAGGGCTTCGGCGGTATGCTCCGTAAAGCGGGCCATTTCCTTTTTCATGGCCTTCTGGTTGATGTTGTTGATGATAAACGTAACCCCCACCAGCGGTACGGTCACAATCAGGCCGAAGCAAATCAGGATTTGCTGGTAAATCCTGAGTTTTGGCATGTTGAACCGAATCATGAGAGCTGGCTCCGTTGGTAAAAATGAGGAGAGGAGGATAAAGCCGTTTTACTGGGGATCGTTTGCTAGTGGCTTACGGTCGGGTTCAGGCGATAGCCCACGTTGGTAACGGTTTGCAGGTAATGCGGATGCTTATGGTCCGCTTCGATTTTCTGGCGCAGGCCGCCAATATGCACCCGCAGCATGCGCACGTCCTCATCGGCCTCATAGCCCCACACTTCCTGCAGAATCACGGCCAGGGAAACCGCTTCCCCGGCATGCTGCATCAGGCAATAGAGGATTTCGAACTCGGTGGGGGTCAACTTAATCAGCTTGCCGCAATGCACCACTTCCAGCGATGCGGGAATCAGTTTCAGGTCGCCTGCGGCCAACACTTCGTCTTTTTTCGGGGTGTTCACTTCCTTGTTGAGCGTCCCGGTACGCCGGAACAAGGCCCGCATACGCACCATCAGCTCCTGAAACTCGAAGGGCTTCACCAGGTAATCGTCCGCCCCGGCGTTAAAGCCGCGAATCTTGTCCTCAATAGTGCCCTTGGCGGTCAGCAAAATGACCGGCACCGAGGCGGAAACCCGGTTGGCCCGCAGCCGCTTGCACACTTCAAAGCCGTCCAGCTTGGGCATCATCACATCCAGCACGATGAGATCATACGGCTTGGCTTCCGCCTTTTTCAGCGCGTTCAGGCCGTCGTTGGCGGAATCCACGTTGAACCCCATCAGCTCCAGATCCAGTCGCAGCAGATCGATAATTTCAGGATCGTCATCCACCACCAGGATATTTACCATGAACCGGGATCTCCAATTACCATTAATCTGCTACATTTGTACCAAGAACATTCATCAAGACCAACCAGCCTCTGTATCGGATGTGGCAGGAGGCACTGTGGAAATCGGGATTGCCGGAATGTCCTTCATCCTTTGTTTCACCATTCTACCAAAGTTCGGGGGCAAGGCGCGGTTGTCGATTCTCCCGATCAGTAGTCTTTACTGCGTGTCGCAAAGGGATTGAGCCGAGAACTGACCGAAGGAACATGGGCCTTTTTCTGGAAGACCGTCTTAAATTGTTCTTCCCACGTCCTGCATTTACCGCTATAAGCCCGATGACGCTCCCACCGTTCTTCTTCCTCCTGGTCTCCACAGGTTAAACTGTTTAAAAGGTGGTTTTCCGCTTTGTCCTCATGGGTTTCCGCCTCCTTGCCCCACTTATCCGCCCTGATCACCAACGAATCTAAAGAGTCAAAGAGCGAGGGCGGAGTGGGCGTTTCTGGTCTGCTAGGAGGCGAGGACTGGCATTTGGACTTATCGTTGTTGGGACTGCCGCTAAACTGAACGGATAAGGGCATGGGAACCCTGCTGGTTATTAACATTTACTTTCCCCTCCAAGCAAACCTTGTCGCCAGGCTATACTGCCCAAATAGCGCCCGGTACCGTACCCCCTAGCGGACAAAATTATCTTCATGATGGCAATGTATGCCTATATTATGCATACTAGCAAACTCCTAGCAACAAAACCCGGATCATTGGTTTTATATCTATAAAGCCGCGCAATTTGGCGAAAAATTGCTCGGCCATGGGCGAAACGTCACTTTTTTAAGGGATGGTCTAGGATAGTCATCACGACATGGGCATGCAAACCGCATATTTGAATCAACCGTATGCTGCGACCACGGTGAATCAACCTATGGGCGGCATACCGGGAGCCAACGCCAACACCTTGGCGAGCTACGTCATTCCGCTGTCGGCCCCACCGGCTACGGCGGCCCGGCCAAGCATGACGCAGCTTCCCTATGTGCCGCCGCCTCCCTTTTTAAACAGCGCGAATACCGCCGCCAGCGCGCTCACCACGCCAACGCCATACAGCACGGCGCAAAGTGTGCCGTTCTCGCCAGCAACGCCAACCACGCCATCCGGCGGCGGGCTGGGAGCATTGCCGGACATACCGACACCGGCCCAACTATTGGGAGGCGCTTCTGCAAGCGGCTCCGTCTTATCTTCCCAACCTTCAACCAGCAACGCGACCGGTTCCAATCCCGCTTGGGTAGGCCCGTATGCGGAAATACCGCCGTTGCCGGAAATACCGCCGCCCCATATTGCGGCGCCCTGGGTCTACCTGCAACGAGGCAATAATCCGCCCCAGTTGCCGCAAACACCTTACGGTCAGGGGTACCCCGCCGCGTCATCTCAATCGCAGGCGCAGGGCAAGTTTCCTCAATCATCCAACCAGGGGCAGCAACCGCCGCCTATGCAGCAGCAGCCCCCGCAACCGCCGGTGCCGCCGCCTCAACCACAACAACAGCAACAGCCGCCCCAACCACCGCAGCAGAAAAAACCGTCGGTGGATCTGGATGAGGGCGTGTTGAGCGATGAGATCATCAAGAAGTTGAACAAACGGCTGGAAGACCCGGAGGAAGAAGTGCGGGCCGACGCCACCATTGATTTGTTCAAAATTCTGGAGAAACATCCGCAATTGGCGGATGATCCGAATTACAAGCCTTACATCGACGCGTTCGCCGAGAAGATCATGCAAGATCCCAGCCCGGTGGTGCGCGCCGGAGGGGAATTGATCCTGAAAATGGGCGAAATCCCCAACCCATCGCCCTTGGTGCAAACCCGTTTAAAGGAATTGTCCACCAAGGATGATTTGACCTCTGAAGGCGGCATTGCCTCCGATATTTTGAGCGATTATGAAACCGGCACTATTAAAAAGAAGAAAGCGCCCGCGCCGCCAGCGGAGGCCAATAACCCGAATCAGGCCGCCAATCCGGACAACACCGCGCTCAGCAACCACAAGAATATCGGTGCGACGCCTGGCGGTTTCCCCGGTTCATCGGGTTATACGCCAGCAGGATATACGGGATGGCCGGGCGGCACCATACCGACAGGCTCAGCGGCAGCAGGCTGGCCCCCCCCCGTATTACCGCCGGGCAGTTCCGGCAACATTCCGCCTCCACAACCACCCGACCCACAGGCGACAAATGGCACTAGCCCGCCCCAATTCGGCGGCGCGGGCGGCAGATTGAACATGATGAGTCCCCAACAGGCCACTCCGGCCGGTTTCGCCTATTCGCAGGCGGGACAAAGACTGAACATTCAGGGGGTATAGCAACATGACTGGCCCAATCAGCAACGGCGGCTTACAACAAGCCACAAACACCACTATCAGCAAAGTGCCTGGCCTGGTGGTTCCCCTTGCGGCCACGGTCGCCACTGGCTATGCGTTCTGGCGGATTAGCGACTCCTTTCATGGCGCCCTGGACCGCATTAACCAGAAGGCCACCGAGATTCGGGAAGAAAACGATGTGGAATACTCCCAGTACGGCTGGGGGCATTGGTCGGGCAATCCCGGCCTGGACAACCTGGCCCACAAGTGGTTCGGGTTCAAGCAGTTCGGCCCGTTCGGCCTGACGGAAAAGTTCCAGGTAATGGGACTCTGGGCTTCCTCCATCTGGCATGATGTCATCCAGCCCAACGCGCTGGAAATCGGTTTGGCCATCGCGTCCTTATATGGAGCCTTGGGGCCGAGACGGATGCATGCGCCCATTCGCGGCTTTGTGAACTGGTGCAAGAAAACCAGCATCCCACCCACGCTCAAGCGGGAAATTGTGCAAGTGACCAAGCAGGGGCTTAAAGGCTTGGGTCGCGGTATTGAACATTTGGTCACTTGGCCGTTCCAAAGCCTGCCCAAGCTGGGCATCGCGACCGGGGCGCTATTCCTGATCGCGCTGTTTCTTAAGCGGTTCAACGATTCCTACGGCCACGACGGGCAACGCAACTTCTTCCGCAACGAAATTTACGACAAACACGGCGTAGATTAGTAGATTAGCGGAAAGCAAATCAGGCCACCCTTTCGGATGGCCTGACGCCATGATGCGTTTAATCCCCGTAGCATTGCCTGTGCCTATGTCGGCAGCTAGCTGAAATCCGGGTTGTAGCCGCGTCGCTGAAGCTCCAGCTTCACTTTATCCAGGCCGGATTGCACGATGCGGGAGGTTCGGGATGGTGAGATGCCGAACGTCTCGCCGATTTCGCGCATTTTCATGCCTTTGAAGAAACGGGCCTCGATAATCTGCTTTTCCCGTTCCGGCAACTTGGCAATGGCCTCGCGCACCACCTTGGCCATTTCCTTCAGCTCGGTGTTTTCTTCCGGCGTGTAGGAATTGTCCTTGATTTCGTGCGGGTTCTCGGCCTCCATCATGCTGTCTACCGAGAGGATGGTCTCGTACATCGCTTCGCGGGCCTTGGTTTTTTCCCCTTCAAAAGCGCCGCTGACTTCACCGTCCTCGCCTTCGGCGCCCTCCTGGTTGGACTCCATGCTGACCTGCTTGAGCGAGTACCATTTGTAGCGATACCGCAGTTCGTTCCGGATGGCCCATTTAATGGCCGTGGAGAGATAGGTGACGTTAAAATCCCGTTCCGGGTTGGAAGTCAGCAACACGTGAATTGCAATGGCCCCGATGTTGACGATTTCGCTGAAATCGATCAGGTGGTTGGGGAGCCTGCTGTACTCTACCCTGGCAACGGTTTCAATCAGGTCAACATAGTCGTTGACAGTCTTCTGAGGTCTCTTTTGAGAATCCGATGATGATGACTTAAACGCCATTAACGCTTGTCGAGCCGCCATAGTTTACTCCACTTTCTTATTCTACACTGAAGAGTGCTTAAAGAGTGATACTGTTCCCCGAAGTCTTTACCGGAGTGACACAATGCCGTCCGGGTCGCCATTAAAGCCGGAATCCGGGCTTTTTGACTGCCATGCTCGCAATCGAGCGCCATGCGTTTATTTCAGCCAAAACCCGTTCACACTTCCCAAGCCATACCCTAACTGCGTTCAGTACCTCCGGCCAAGCCATCAAGTCACTTCAAGACCCATGTCTTTCCTCCGCTTCTACCCCCCGAAAGGGTTTGTCCACATCCCGAAAACCAGAAAACGTTCCAATACCCATTCAATACTGATTATTGATATTAAAATAAAAACGATAACCATCCCAAAATTGCGCTAAGGTTCGTAAAATTTCCATTCCCAAGCAAAGCCATTCAGACGGGAAAGCCAGTGTCCTCAAGGAAAGAAGGTGACTTTGGCTTTCTGTAAATTGTAAAAAGAATCTAAGCCAAAAGCGACCAGACCCAAGGGCTGATCGCTTTTGGTTGATTTTTAAAAGCGCCTAGGCGATGACGTTAAGGCGGTGGTTGCCTTTGTTGCCAAATTGCATCCCTTGGGGGAACATCCCAGGTTGGGGCGGAAACATTGGCATCCCCATGTTCTGTCTCTTATACACATCTCCGAGCCCACGAGACAGGCAGAAATCTCGTATGCCGTCTTCTGCTTGAAAA
>CABHPA010000166.1 GCA_902168245.1 Candidatus Melainabacteria bacterium | reverse complement strand
GTGTATAAGAGACAGACCCGGAGTCACGCCACCGGGAGTCACGCCGCCAGGGGTCACGCCACCCGGAGTCACGCCGCCAGGGGTCACGCCCAGGCCGTAGTGGGTGTCGTAGTAATGGTTCAGCTCATTAAAGGTGAAGCCGTTATCCGCATTGCCGTCCGCATTGTTCAATTCCGCTAGCAATTGCGGATTTCCAGCGGCCAGGTAAAGGGCGGCAGCCCCTCCCGGTGAGTTAGGCTTGCCTTCAGCGGTAACGATATCATTCGCCGTAATCGTCTTGCCATCCTTGGAAATACTGAAGAAGTTACCCATAACCGTTTGCAATGCTTGTTGATCAGCAGTCATCGGCGTTCCGCCAGGGGTTACGCCACCGGGAGTGACACCGCCAGGGGTAGTTGCCGCAAACAGTGCGGGATGGGTAGTTGAATCCAATGACCCGCCAAACAAGCTATTGGTTGGAGTAAAGTGATCTGAAGAGGGGCCATTTTTAAGAGTCTGCGGCCGACTGCCGCTTGGCGTGACGCCACTAGGCGTAATACCGCCAGAGGGTGGAGTGCCACCGGAAGGCGGAGTGCCTCCGGCAGGTGGAGTACCGCCAGCAGCGGGCGTACTACTGGGTTTATTATACTGTGGCTCAACCTTAGGTCCGTTATTAACGCTTCCCATTTCTCGCTCTCCTTTGTAGGGTTAATTTGTTTTTATTAATTTCGTGGGTGTCCCATATCTATGCCTCGGTAGGGTTGATTCGCGCCGTTGAATTTCGCGGATGCCCCATAGCTGCGTTCTAATGTAGGAATAATGCGTCCTGATGAATTTCGCGGATGCCCATAGCTGCGTCTTTGTTCGGCCTATTCCGCTCTGCCTAATATCGTGAATGCCCCATATTTACGTCTTGATCGAAATAATCCGCTTGGAATTCGCTGAAATCGCCCAAGAATTTTTCCGAAAAGCCTGGAAGATATACTAAAAGGAATCAAACATATTTAACGCCTGTGATAATAAAAACAATCATTATTTTGTAATTGCGTCCCTTAATAAATATTTTCATTTCCATTTACCCAGCACCGGCTAAAAGTATTGGATTAACGCCTGTTTTGGGCAGCAGGCCATCTTTTACCCCCAGGCAAGGGAGTCCAAACCTCTCCGCACGGCATTCATTGCCAAGCATCGCCATTCAAAAAATGGCGCTATCTGCCGAAATGGTTTTCAAGCGTTACGGGCAGGGCATCAATCGCGCGAGCTTAACGCTTGACCATCTCAAACAGCAACACTGCGGTGGCGGCAGCTACATTCAAAGAGTCAACCGTCCCGTACATGGGAATTTTCACTAAAAAGTCGCAGTTTTTGCGCACCAGGCTGGCCAACCCTTTGTCTTCGCTCCCCATAATCAGGGCCATGGGCATTTTGTAATCCTGCTTGTAATAGTCCACCGCCGCCGGGTCATGCGCCGCCCCGGCAATCCAGAAGCCCGCGTCCTTCAATTGCTGAATGGCCTGGTTCAGGTTGGAAACCACCGCCACATTCACGGTTTCTTCCGCGCCCGATGCGGTTTTGGAGACCCCCGGCCCAAACCCGGCGCTATGGTGCTTGGGAACAACCACCCCGTCAATGCCCGCCGCGTCCGCCACCCGCAAAATGGCCCCAAAGTTGCGCGGGTCCGTAATGCCGTCCAGCAACAGCAAACGGGGAAAGTCGCCAGCCTCCGTTTTGGCTTTGCAGATTTTTAGAATGGCCTGCATGTCCAGCAGCGCCTTGGGCGCCACGGAAGCAATCACCCCCTGATGGTTGGCCTGCTCACCGTCCGTTTCCGGTGGGCCGTCAAGCTGATCCTCGTAGCTGCGGATCATCTGATCCAGCTTCTGCCGGGGAACCGTTTGCACCGGAATCCGGTGGTTGCGGGCCGATTCCTGAATGGACTGCACCCGCTTGTCCGGCTTCAGGCTATCGGACAGGAACACTTTGAACACCCGATCGGGATGCACATCCAGCAACGCCTTTACACTGTTTTTGCCATAAACGTACCTTGCGCCGCTGCCCATAAAACTGATCCTTTCCTTATATATCGATCTTTGAAACCTGCCAAGGAATCATCAAATTCGCAAGCAAGCATATTGAATAGACGGGATTATGGCGGGGCGTTCGCTTCGGAAGAGTCAGCGCCGACCGGCTTCTGATGCCGGAACGGGTGCTTAAGGGTATCCTTCCAGTCGCCCCGGCCATCCCTGCCGGGTGGGACAGGAACCGGCGTGGCCAGCCAGCCGTTGGCCGCCACCGGCATGGCGATATCTTCCAACTGCACCAGTTCGGTGCGCTCCGCGTCCACATCATACCGCCAAAGCCCCAGAAACTTCTTCTCATTTTGATCATACGCCCAGGCTTTCATCAGCAGCGTGGAATCGCTGGCGGGCTCCCAGCCCAGGGGCTGAATGTCCCAGGCCAGTTTGTCGAGGTGGGGCAGGTTCCCGCGGGCGCCCCAGTAATGGCGAATAATCCGCTGCACTTCCGGGTAAATCGTCACCGTCCCCTTGCCCTGGTCGTACACCAGAATATCCGTGGTCCGAAGCCCCCAGTGCAACACTCCGCTGCGCTCCTTGACCAGCAGGCGCTGACCGCTGGCAGACCAGTCCACCACGGTGAGGGTTTTAAAATCGAAGGATTTCACCCGATCCATGCCGACCCCCACCAGGCTTTGGCGCAATTTGACTGTCTTGGCCGGATCGAAGCGGGCCGCGTACAAGGCCGGGTCAGGCGGCGGCGGGGGAGGGTTCACGGCATCCTCGCTGGGCAGGTGCGATTGCAGCGGCCCGGGCAGCGGCTCCACCGGCACCAGGTAGAGCCTGGAATAGGTTTGCCGGTTGTTGGAAATAAACATGACCTCCGAATAAACGAAGGCGGTTTTATCGGGGGAAATAACCGGCAAGCTGCGAATCAGCCGTTTCCCCTCCAGGTTCCACAGATCCAAATCGCGAGGGAAGGTATTGTAGGCTTCATACTGCATGTAATCTTTGACGTTGGCCGGGTTATCCACCGAAAAATCAGCTCCCCCGCCGGGCGTTTCGTTAATGGGCAGGGTTTCCGGCTTGATGGACGGAGGGGTGCTGATGTGAAACACGCGGCGTTTGCCCTTGCCCGAGGCTTGGGCCAGGTCGGAATCCGCGCCGGAAGCGGCAAGCACCGGCAAGCCCAGCAACAGCAGGCCCAGTGGCAGTAAGATAACCCATCGCAGTTTTGTAGAGGCGCTCATAGTTTTATTGTGCCACGGGCTATGGTTTTTGCACTCCAAAGGATTGAGGAGAAAAGGAAGAAATAAAAAGTATATACTTTTGTTAAAAAACGCAATATTCCAGGCAATTATATATCCTTTTTATTTTTTATTTAAATAACAAGGCAATCCAAACCATCCCATCTCATCTCATCACTTGAAGTTTCATCTCATCACTAGCATCCGCTTAAAGTAAGGAACCGGCCTTTATGTCCATCCAGCAGAACGGCTTTAACCCCCTGGTCGCCCAGCAGAGAACACTCGGCTCACCCAGCGTCAATTCCGGCATTGCGGCGGGCAACGTTTTTGACGGGCAAGGCAATGATTTTTTAAGCCCCAACAATGTATTGGGCAATGTGCATGATTTCTCCGGCTCCATTAGCCCCATTACCTCCAACAACAATTTCTCAGTGTTCTCCGACCCGTTCGGCAAGAATCCCAAATCCTCCAGCCTGCTGAAAGGCACCACGGCATCTATCAACGATATCCTCAGCCCCAACTTCGGCCTGAGCCTGCTGGGAACGGCCAGCAGCAGCGGAACCGTGGTACAAACCACCACCACGGTCAACGGCCAAATCGGCAAGACCCCGTCCAACGCGCTGATTCGGGATCTGGGCAACTTCAACCCGCTGATCTGGCAAAACCCCAACCCCACCAACGTGATGCTTGGCACCATGGACGCCCAAAACAAAATCTTCGGCGGCGGCGGCCTGTTTACGCCTCCCACCTTCAACCAGTTCCCGCTGTACCCGTTCATCGCGTTGCCTTCCCCGCCGTTTAGCGGCAATACCATTCCCGTTCCCAACCAAAACGGCATTAACACCCTGCAACAGGCCCAAATCTTCCCCACCACCTTTTTAACCAACTCCCCGTTCTATAACCTGACCTTCCAACCCTATTCCGTTTCCACCACCCAAAGCATTACCCCCTACCAGGGTCAGGTGGCGCTGGTGGCCCTGCTGCAAACCATGGGCGAACAAGGCGGCCTGATGAGCGGCGGGGGCGTTAACCAACTGGCGCCGCCGAACGGCGTACCGCCCTGGATTGCCTAAAGATTTACCTCACGCGTCACTGCTTTCATTCTTTTTTCTCTCTTCACCTCTTAATTCTCTCCCGATTCAACCACCTACCTTTCCCCTACCTAAATGATGAGATAACGGCGGTTTTTCATAAACCGCCTTTTTTTTGCTTAAAATGGGAGAATGCAACATGCCAGCCCCACTCCCGGCAGCTCCCGAAGCGCCGTTAAAAGCCTGGATACCCGCTCCATCCTGGGTGCGACGCTTGACGGCCAGGAATTATCCCCCACAGGTGCGCTGCACTTGCTGGGCCTGACGAGGGAGGACGACCTGCATCGCCTGCGGGAGGCCGCAGACGAGTTGCGAAAGCAACAGACGGGAGACACGGTGCCGTTTGAATCTGGCTGCTCATTGTACATAACCAATCTGTGCGAACTGTCGCCCACGCTATACCCATATCCTCGCCAGCCGGGAGACGCGGGAAGCTGTACGCTGAGCATCGACGAAATTGACGCCTGTCTGGAGCGGGCCGCGTATCGACAAACGGAACGCCTTTACGTCAGCGGCGGCGGATTCTGGCCCTTTTTGCAAATTCCGGGCCTGGAAGCACCCAACCTGCTGAAGACCTACACCCGCCTGTGTGGCTACATTCGGGAAAAAGCGCCCCAGATTGCATTAACGGGCTTTTCGCCGGACGAGGTGGAATTTTTGTGCATTGTGGCCGATCGCGATGAACGCTACGTGCTGGAAATGCTGATCGATTATGGCGTGCAAACGTTGGGCGGCAACGGAATCGAGATTTTGCACGATCGGGTACGGCACCTCATCTCGCCCAAAAAGGCCAGCGTCAACCGCTGGCTGGAAATAACGGCCACGGCTCACCGGCTGGGGCTGCCCGTCATCGCCCGGATTGAGGCTGGCCCGCTGGAAACCTTGCAGCAACGGGTTAGCCACATGCGGCAGTTGCGCCGTTTCCAGCAGGAAAATCCCGGCGCTTTTTCGCAAATCATTCCCCAGATGTGGACAAAGGCGCCACCCCAGGCGGCGCTACCCGTTCCGGGCCTGCCAAACTGCAAGCCAACGGATCGGCTAAAGCTGAGCGCGGTTTTACGCCTGTTTTTAGGGGAGGCGTTCCCCAGGCAAACCGTTTGCTGGCAACCCAAGGGCGAAGCCGAAGCCCAGGACGCCTTGCAATGGGGCGCGAACTCTCTAGGTTCAACCGACGCCCTGGCCTACCATGTTTTTCTGTCCGGCAGCCGCCCCACCGAGGAATACACCGCCAGCGACTTCCATCGCCTGATCACCGAAACCGGGCGCATTCCCCAGCCTGGCCCGGTCAGTTAATCGCCTTTACCGCCAAGCGCCCCTCCATTTTCCGGCCCCGTTAACCCTACAACGGGCCTAAATCCCCCCAGGGGCCAACGCAATCAACATAGCATAGAATAATTCACGCTCACCCCGGATCATGCAAGACGTCATGGTTTGTGACTAGGGCTTGCCTATCCTGTCCTGTTACGTCAAATCCCAAAACAATTTACCGGGAAAAGCAAGCTTCCCAATATCCGCGCTTCCCTCCAAAATTTCCCTTGACCGCCATGATCCATTACCGGAATATGAAGGCTGTTCAATCAAGCTTTATACAAGTCCTGCCTAAGGATTGGTGGTTTCAAGTAAGTTAAAGTAAAAATACCAAAAATAGAAAAAAGAGGTCTTTATGGAGCAACTCTCTTCGGTATTTTTTAGAGGCTCTTCTGCAGCCCATTCACAAGCTGTATTCCAGGGCAGAAGAAAAAAAGAAAAAGAAATGGAACAGGCTACGCCTCTTCAAACGATTGGGCTTAATACCGGCCCGGAACACGATATATGGGCAGGCGTTCCCCGGCAAGCCGAACGAAAACAAGAACTGACCTATGATAATCGAACTGTGGAAACCTGGGGATCTGATACGCCAGAAGGCAGGCGAAACGCCACAAACCGAGTCATCACAAGGGAAAACGAACGGCTGGCGCACAACGATGCTGTTGCAAAAAGAAGAAAAGAATTAGGCATCCCGGTCATGAGCGAACCCTCAAAAAGTAGCAGGAACGGTGGCGATACTACGCTACGGGGCAGCACCGCAGCCAGTACCACCGTGCGGGGCAGCACCCGATCTGGCGGCACTAAAAAATCTCAACATTCGAAGCGCAACGACCGTTCCTATACCACCACTGTCGTTACCACACGTCCGAAGCCGAATCCCACTTTGTGGGATCTGCTGTGCTTCCGATAACCCAAGCGAGGCTTTCTTTTCTCTGTCGGCGGTTCTGAAGCCCAAATAACGCTTTAGCCGCCCAAAGGTATAAAACCTCACTTTAAGCCCCCACCAATCATCGTATCCCAACCGGGTACAAGCCCCAAAAAAAATATCTGAAACAAAATTCCGCAGGAATTTTTTCCCGCTCCGCTAAACCATCGGGGGGCCAGGGGACACGACTGTCCCCTGCGGGGTTCGCCAAGGGGCTAGCCCCTTGGCTCCCAAGATCCTTTGACAAATTCCCCTAAACCCCAATAATAGGAAGGCAAGCCCACGGGGGGAAACCCACATTCACATCGTGAATTAAACTTGATTTTTTAAAATTTTAAAAAAGGTAAAGCGCCCATGTCCAATCGCACCTCCATTAAAGCCGCCCAGTTTAACGAATCGGTCATCCGGCAGATGAGCCAGATGGCCCGCAAGTACGAGGCTATCAACCTGGCCCAGGGCTTTCCGGATTTCCCATGCCCGGAGGAGTTGAAGCAGGCCGCGTCCGACGCGATTTTCAACGACATTAACCAGTACGCGGTGACTTGGGGCGATCCCGAATTCCGGCGGGCCATCGCCGAAAAAGAAAGCGCTTACCTGGGTGTGCCGATTGACGCGGACGCCAACGTGACCGTTACCTGCGGGGCGACCGAAGCCATGGCCGCCACCATGCTGGCAACCATTAATCCGGGCGATGAAGTGATCGTGTTTGAGCCTTACTACGAAAACTACGGGCCGGACGCGGTGATTGCCGGGGCCGTTCCGCGTTACGTAACGCTGCACCCGCCGGAATGGCACTTTGATGAAGCTGAGCTGGCCGCCGCGTTCAACGAGAAAACCCGCGCCATCATTATCAACACGCCGCACAACCCTACCGGCAAGGTGTTCAGCCGCGAGGAGCTGGAAATCATCGCCAAGTACTGCCAAAAGTGGAACGTGCTGGCCTTTACCGATGAGATTTACGAGCATATTTTGTACGATCACCATCAGCACGTAGGCATGGCCAGCATTCCGGGCATGGAAAACCTGACCGTGACCATCAACGGGCTGTCCAAAACCTACAGCGTCACCGGCTGGCGAGTGGGCATCGTGATTGCGCCGGAAGACATCACCCAGGCCGTGCGTAAAATGCACGACTTCTTAACCGTGGGGGCCGCCGCGCCGCTGCAACGGGCGGGCATTACGGCCATGCGGCTGCCGCAGTCCTATTACGCGGAACTGGCGCACACTTACAAAGAGAAACGGGACGTGATGATCAGCATTCTGGATGAGGCGGGCATTAAGTACTTCCGTCCCCAGGGAGCGTATTACGTGTTCAGCGATATTTCCGACTTCGGGTACAAAACGGACGTGGAATTCACGCATTTCCTGATGAAAGACATTGGCGTGGCCGTGGTGCCGGGTTCCAGCTTCTTCAGTCGTCCGGAACTGGGGCGCAAGTTCGTGCGTTTCTGCTTCAGCAAAAAGCCGGAAACCTTGCATGCCGCCCGCCTGCGTCTGCAAAAGCTGAAAGACACCGTGAGACTAGGCCGGTAATCGGGCAGACGTTCAATGAAAAGCGCACGAATTCACCCGGTCGCCAGAGAACTGGCCCAGTACTGCCAGCGGCTGGCCCAGGCCTGTTTATCGCCCGGCAGCACCGGCGAGGTGAGTGCGCGCGATGGCGACCTGATCTGGGTTACACCTGGGGGAATCAATCTGGCAGAGGTGCAGGCCGAGCATCTGGCGCTGTTATGGCCAAATGGAACCGAGGAAGGATGCCTCGTGGCGAATGCGGAATTGGCTGCGGCAACGAATTTTAGCTGGCACCGGACCTTTTATACGGCCCGTTCTGAGCTGAAGGCCGTTATTAAGGTGCGTCCGCCCCATATAATGGCGTGGGCCAGCCTTCACGGGAACAATGGGGATGCCAGCGAAACGGAGCCGCCCGGATTTCAGCAACCGGTACTGCTGATACCGCGCCAGGCAAGCCAAATCATGGAAACCGCTGCCCATCACCACGCCAATATAATCGCCATGGCCGACGGGGGGATTTTTAGCCTGGGCGCATCTTTGGCGGAAGCCTATAACGCCCTGGAGGAACTGGAAGCCTGCGCGCGGCAAGCCGCAATCAGCGCAGCCAGGCAGGCAGGGCAACCCGTTCGCATTTCTTTCTAGGTTGGCATCACGCATTTTCCGGCTGGCGTAAAACCACGCGCTCTCCCGCAGTGGGCAACTCAGCCAAATCCGGCAGGGAAAAATAAAAGACGGCTCCCTCGCCCGGCTTGCCTTCCGCCCAGATTCTGCCGCCGTGTCGAGAGACAATGCGTTGCACATTGGCCAGCCCAATACCGCTGCCCGGAAACTCCGACTTGGAATGCAGGCGCTGGAAGGGCTTAAACAGGCGATGCACACCGCTCATATCGAAACCGGCCCCGTTATCGCGCACAAAGCAACAGCGCATCTGGCGATCATCGCACAAGCCAAACTCAATCCGGGCTTGCGGCTTTTGGGAGGTGTACTTCCAGGCGTTGCCCAGCAGGTTCTGGAGCACGGCCCGCAGCAGAGTCAGATCGCCACGGGCCACAATCCCGTCCTGAATCATGAATTCAGCCTGACGTACCGGCTCCTGCTCCATCAAATCCCGCGCAAGGCTCTGGGCGATTGCACTCAGGTTCACCGATTCGGACTTCAGCTCGGCATTGGCCACGCGGGAAAAGCTGAGCAAGTCCTCAATCAGGTTGCCCATTTCCGATGCATTGACCACAATACGCTCCAGGTACATTTTCAGGGCTTCGCTCGACTGCGGCTCCGGCAGCGCATCGGGTAGACGATCCTGAAGGTAATGGGCCTGCACCATCTCGCTGAACTGCTGGATTTTGCGAAGGGGCGCTTTCAGGTCATGGGATACGGAATAACTGAAGGATTCCAGTTCCCGGTTGGCGGCTTCCAGTTGCCAGGCCTTCTGGTTCAGGTCGCGGGTGCGGTCGGAAATGATGCGCTCCAGGTCTTCATTCAGTTTTGCCAGCTCGCTTTCGGCGCGACGGCGCTCGTCGATTTCAACCTGTAGGGCTTTGGGGCTTCTGAGGGACAAAGCGACCGGGATAATGGGAATAAGCGCAAAAACGGTGATCCAGGACACCAGGCCGGTGAGAAAACGCTCCAGGGCGTTGAGGCGATAGGCGGGCCACCAGAACATGATGGCGTCCAGCAGGTGAGACACGCCGCAGGCGAAGATAAAGGCGGCAAAAAGCCAGAAAATACGGTGAAAGACCATGTCTTTCTTTTTATTGATGAAATAGAGGAGCAGGAGGGGAATGCTGAGATAGGCGCCAAAAATCATGAGATCGGAGGCAATCATGAACCAGCCGGTAAAGGGACGCCAAGCCGTGCCGCAAAGCCAGCGCGGAGGAAAGCCCTCTGTATTGAACAGGTGCTGCAAAAATTCCATATGTCATCAACTCTAAAAACTGATGTCTATTATGCCATCCCAAGCCCATCCCGCCAATATATTTTTTATTTCATTGTTCAATGAGAGGGAAACAGATGGGCGCAAGGCTTGAAATATCGCCTACAGGCCAGAAAATCGTCCGGCTCCACCCGTTGAGATCCAGACCCGCCCGATCTACGATACCCGTACCAGATTCATTCGTGTCGCCTGTTGGAGTTTTCCCGTGCCGGACTGGAAACAGAGATTGCAAGTCCTCAAGCCTTCCCCGTTGTTTTTGTTCGGGCTGACCATGATGAGCCTGCCGATTGGGTACATCCTGAAAAAGCATTTGGACTGGAAGCCCAAGCCGGATTCCAAGAAACGGATGCTGATCCATCATGGGGTGTTCTGGCTTTCGTGCATTCCGGCGCTCAAGTTTTTCCACAACACCTGGCGCTATTTTGAGAGGCACCCGGATAAAATCGCGCTCAAGCCCGGCGGGTTCTGGCCCGCCGCCGGTTGGATGGGAGCCGCGCTAGGCACCCTGATCGGCAGCTTTGAGGGCGGCGACAAAGTGGCCCGCTACCTCGTCCCCAAACAACCCCCTCCCGCTGAGTCACCCCAAACATTCAACACAACCCCCTTCTTCTCAAGCGTCCCAAACCCAGCGGTATTCAACAGTCCTCCCGCCAACTTCATGCGTCCCACGCCCCCAAGATCTTATTCATGTTCTCCTTACCCCGGCTCAATCTACTCAAAATCCTATTGAATTCTACTATTTCCATCTATCCCCATACCTTCCCTGGCTTTTATATTCAACTTGCGACACTGGCAATTTGTCATTACCATTGAAGCTGGACAGTTAAGAGGATGTTTACGGTCATGAGCGGGAGCAGTAATGAAACCATTTCAGAGGCTTATGAATACCATTATTGGAAAACTCTTTCCAACTTATAAAATCAATCCCCATGATTTGGATAACCAACCCCTGTACCTAAATGCAGAACGGTTAAACTTTGACCGGGGCAGAAGGTTTTGGCTGGATTGCTTTAAGTTTGTTGCAACCTCAGTGGGAATTATAATTGCCTTTTTCACCTTGGTTAACCAAGCCAGCAAAGAATCTCAGAATCTACTGAGCCGCGAATTCCTCACTTATACGGAGCGAATACCAAATCATGAGGATAAAGCCTCGGCCAATGCGATTGTCTCCATGGAGATTTTTTCTGTTGACCCGACTCCATGGTATTTGCGGTTTATCCCCCAAGACACTGCTCTGCCCTACATAAACCAAGCCACAAACGTGGTTGCCTACAACCTAACTTACGAAGCTCAAACAAAAGAGCATACTTGTAACGAGAAATGGGAAACTGATACGAACTATGTATGTGATACAAGCCCTACTTTTATTGAAAAGGCATGTGTTGACGCATTATCAAGAATGAATAGCAATCTTACTAATAAAGGCTTAATTCTTGATCTTTCACATAAACAACTACAAAATACTTATTTATCAGGTGCTAACCTTGAAAGAGCCAACCTCCGTAGGTCTGACCTGCTGCACGCAAACCTGAGCGATGCGAATCTAAACAAAGCAGAATTTTCTGATTCTAAACTTCTCAAGGCTAAACTTACAGGAGCTGAACTCAACGATACCAGACTCCGCAATGCCAACCTCAGCGGAGCCAAACTCAACAATGCAGACCTCAGCAGGGCTGAACTTTTCAAAGCAGATCTTGCCATGGCCAACCTCAGCAAAGCCAACCTGAGTTGTGCAAACCTAAATAAGGCTCGCCTCACTGCGGCTATCCTTACTGGAGCCAATCTACACAATACGAACCTCAGCGAGACTAATCTTTTCATGGCGGATCTTAGTGGGACTGATCTTAGTGAGGCTAAAAATTTGATTCAAAACCAAATAGATAGTGTTTCTATCTGTGATCAGTCCACCCGGCTTCCAAAGGGGTTGCATTGTAGAAATTTGCGATAACCAACTTAGCCAAACTATTTTAGGGCTTTGCCTACCCTGAAGAATCCTGAAACAAAATTCCGCAGGAATTTTTCCCGCTCCGCTAAACCCTCGGGGGGCCAGGGGGCACGACTGTCCCCTGCGGGGTTCGCCAAGGGGCTGGCCCCTTGGTTCAACATCTACCCTTTAAGCAACACAGCCCTAACCGGCGAAGCTTCTACCCCCATGAGCTTGAGCGGCAAGGCTACCAGAAAGTATTCCCGCTCCGCCTCCCGCACATCGGTCAAATCCAGATTCTCCAGCCAGCTCATTCCGGCAGTCAGCAAGGCATGGTGGGTCTCCAGGGTTTTGGAATCCACCGCGTCCACGGAAGGAGTATCCAGCCCGACCAGCACCACGCCGCGTTTGGCCAGTTGGCGAACCAACTCCACGGAGAGCCAGGCATAGGGCGGTTCAAACACGTCAGGGCGAACGGTGTGGAACGTCCTGAATAAAATTCGCTGGGGACATGCCGCAAAACGATGGAATTGATTTTCTACCTGTTCCCAGGTAAGAGCCGTTCTGCAAGGCGCTACATCAATCACCACGGCGGGGCCGATATAGGGGGAAAGCGCCGTCTGCCCGATGGTTTCCGTCTGGGGGCCGGGGCGTCGCATGTCGCCATGGATATGCACCGGGGCATCGGCATGGGTGCCGACATGCGGACTCATGGTAAAAGCGGAAAGGTTAATGACCTGCGAAGTGGCGTAATCCACGGTGAGCTGATGCGAAAACGGCACATCGCCGGGGAAACAAGCGGTGGTTTCATCTACCGGCTGGGAAATATCGATAATCTCAAAGGCGTCGAACATCGCGGTTATCACCCGGCCTGAATGACGGCGTTCGTCAGATCGAAATGAAAGTGGGTTTGCACGATGCCAGTCGGTTCTGGTTGCTGCGGCGCGCGCAGGCCCAATTGCCCCAGCAGGGCAAAGATAATCGTTTTCAGCTTGGCAGGCTCATAGCCGGAAGCGAGCTTTACGAACACGCCCAAGCCATCGGAGAAACGCTCGTTCGGGCCAATCCCCACACAAAGCAAACCGTCCGCGCCTTCCTTGGCGATAAGGGGAATCGGCTGGCCGCAAGCCGTACTTTCTTGCATCAGTTGGGTGTCCAAGCGGTTTTCCCCGCCGATTAAATCCGCATAGCGTTGCATGGTATCGGCAATCACATTCCAGGCTTCCAGAATTTCGGTCAGTTCATCCGGGCATTGGCGAATGAGATCCCGCGAAACGGGCATGACCAGCGCATGGTACAACTGGGCCATTTCCACGGCGCTGAGGGCATAGTTGGGCATGCCGCACCCGTCGGCGGATTCCGCGAAGTGATCCCGGTTCATCAGGTAGCCCAACAGTTCCCGCAGCAGGTTATAGGGTTCCGCCATTGGGTTGAGGTAATCATCCAATGGCTGCCCCTTGGCCTTTAAATACAGCAGATGGGCCAGATGCTTGCCCGCGCAAGGATGATTGAACGGGCTTTCGGCGGCGCTGTTCTTCGCCCGCAAGGGCTTGCAGGCCGGGCAATGTAAATCCGCTTCGCTCAGAGCGCCAATGGCCATCATCTCCCGCAAGCCTTGTTGCTGTTTCGCGTCTCCTTGCTGGGAAGCCATGAGCAGCGCAACATGCGCGTCGGTTAATTCGGGATAGGCTTGCTTCAACACCGGGTACAGCACCATCAGCTGAAAGGGCTTCAACAGGGAACGGCCCCAGAGCGGAAAACGGGTATCCCCCACCCGCAGCAAGGAATGGCCCGCGTTGGCGAACAGCTTGCGATCTTCCGCCCATACGTAAATAATGCCGTGCTGGCTCATTTCCGGCCGACCGGAACGAGTGACGGTGTACAGGGGCGCCCAGGGCAGATCGGCGGGCGTTATATCGGAAGGAAGATCATTCATGGCTTGCAAACCGCCGTTTCTGGCGCATCTTTTTCTGCAAAATGGGGCATCACCTCATCGGCGAACAATTGCATCTGCTCGCACACTTCCCGGTGGGTCAGCCAACCGAAGTTGAACCAGAGGATGACATGGGTGCATTCCATTTCGTCCCGCAGGGCTTTAAGCTGGGCCACGCATTCTTGCGGGGTGCCGATGATGTAGAGCTTTTTCAGTTCCTCCAGCGGCGGGCAGGTTTTAAAGTCTCCCAGGGCGGCCTGGTAGTGGGGCAGGTTGCGCTCGGCGTATTCCTGCACTACGGCCGGGTCGCGGTGAATGTAAATCTGCCGGGTGACGGGGAACCGATCGCGGGAGACATCGTATCCCAGGGGTTCCGCGATTTGCTTGTAGGTGTGGTACAGGTTCACCAGATGCTCTTTGCTGGAGGTGGAGAAGGACATGACGCCGTAGTCTTTGCGGGCAGCCAATTGCACCTGCTCCAGGTCGCCGGTGGCAATAAACAGCTTGGGACGGGGCAGGGTGTAATACGGCTTCGGCACCACGCTCACTTCGGGAATATCGTAATATTTGCCCTGAAAACTAAAGGTTTCCCCCCGCATGGCCCGATCCAGCACTTCCAGCGATTCCAGGAAACGTTCCCGTGCTTCCTCGCGATCAATCTTGAAGTTCTCAAATTCCCACGGACGATACCCCGAACCCACCCCCAAGTCCAACCGCCCTTTGGAAAGCAGGTCGAACACCAGCGCCTCTTCCGCCACCAGAATGGGGTGGGTGAACACGATATTGCGCACGGCGGTACCCACCCGGATTTGCCGGGTGTTGTCCACAATCTTCATGCCGAACATCAGCGGCTTGGGGGTAATGCCGATTTCTCCCCGGAAGCCGGGCAGCCCGGTTTTGGAGGAAAAGTGGTTCTCCGACAGCCAGAGGCCATAAAAGCCCATGTCATCCGCCATGCGGATCTGCTCCAGCGATTCGGCGTATTTTTCCGCCGGATCTTTCCCATCCGGGCAAACCAGCGCAATAAACTTTGAAAATCTCATTGCAAAGCCCCACACACAAAACAGATGCGATTCCTATCATTGACTAATTCAGGGGTCGAGTCAATGCAGGAGCCTGTTGGAAACAGAACCGAAATGAGTTCTTTGGGCGATTTGACTTGTAAAAGTGCTCAAAGGAAACCTGTTTATCAGATAATAGCACCTATTCAGTAAGGAGGATGCCCTGTGCAAGGAATTACCCCATTCCTGTGGTTTGACGACCAAGCCGAAGAAGCCGCCAGTTTCTACGTCTCCCTTTTCAAGCATTCAAAAACCGGGATCAAGACCTACTACAACGAAGACATCGCCAAAGTTGCCGAAAGGCCTGTAGGCTCTCTCATGACCGTTGACTTCCAACTGGAAGGCCAGGATTTTGTTGCGCTGAACGGCAACGACGATTCTTCTTTCACGCCTGCCACCTCTTTTTTTGTGAGCTGTGAAACGCCGGAAGAGATTGATCGACTGTGGCAAAAGCTTACTGAAGGCGGCAGTGTTTTGATGCCGCTGGGCCAATACCCGTTCAGTGAGAAATACGGTTGGCTTCAGGACAAATACGGCGTGAGCTGGCAACTCATCGTGGGCGAGCGGTCTCAGAAAATCACACCTTGCTTGCTGTTTGTCGGAAAGCAGGCGGGCAAGGCCGAAGAAGCCATCAACCTGTACACATCCACCTTCCCGAATTCACACATTGTCTCTCTGGAGCGCTATGCGGCAGATGAAGGGCTGGATGCGGGCAGAATAAAGTACGCCACGTTCTCGCTGAACGGGCAAGCATTCATTGCCATGGACAGCGGCATGCCGGAACACGCCTTCACGTTTACGATGGCTACCTCGTTTATGGTGAACTGCGAAACCCAGGCAGAGGTGGATCATTTCTGGGAGAAGTTGACGATCGGCGGAAAAGAAATCGCCTGCGGCTGGCTGAGCGATCCGTATGGCCTGGGTTGGCAGATTACCCCGGTTATGTTGAACGAACTGCGGAAAGATCCGAATCCTGAAAAATCCCGGCGGGCCATGAAAGCCATGATGCAAATGGTGAAGATTGACATTGCAACTTTGCAGCGCGCCGCTGAACAATCACCAGTAAGCCCGTAAATGCGTTCTTTCAGAAAATTCACGGGTTCTGGCTTATGTCCAGATCCTCGGCGTATGACTGAGACCCTGCCAACAATTCATCTCATCATTTAAGGAGGCCAAACACTATGGACTTGGGCATTCAGGGAAAACGGGCGCTGGTTTGCGCATCTTCCAAGGGCTTGGGCAAAGCCATCGCCAAGGCGCTGGCCAAAGAAGGCGTTCGGCTGTTTTTATGCGCGCGGGACGCCAAAACCCTGATTGAGGCCGCCGATGAAGTCGGCTCCGTCGCCACCGAACCAGTCACCTCCATGACCTGCGACCTCTCCACCGAAGAAGGGCGGGAACTGCTGATTTCCCAGGTGCGCGGCACCTTAGGAGAAGTGGACATCCTGGTGCATAACGTGGGCGGCCCCAAGCCTTCCAAAGTGGAAACCACCACCTTGCAGGACTGGCAAACCGGCTTTGATCAGGTATTCCAGAGCGTGGCCCAACTGAATGAAGCATTTGTGCCGGACATGAAAAAAAATCGCTGGGGCCGTATCCTCTGCGTCACCTCGCTCAGCGCCTTTGAGCCGATTAACGATCTCGCGGTGTCCAACGGCCTGCGTCCGGCCATTACCGCCATGCTCAAAACCTTGTCGGACGAGGTAGCCGGTTATAACATTACCATCAACTGCCTGGCTCCCGGCATGATCCTGACCGACCGCACGGAAGAGCGACTTCGGGATTACCTGGCCCGCAACCCCCAAAGCAACCGGGAAGAATGGCTGGCCCAATACGTAAAGTCTATTCCCGCAGGTCGGCTGGGCGACCCGGATGAGTTCGGCGCCCCGGCGGCCTTTCTCTGTTCCCAACAGGCTTCTTATATTACCGGCGGCACCCTCTGCATCGACGGCGGCAAGCGGCGCTCTTACCACTAAAAATCTATTCTTCGGCGCACATGGCGTAGATGAGCATGACCCCCAGCACCGTCAACCCAAAGTAGGAGCAGACCCAGCCGCAGCCGGTCGCCAGCAACAGGCCAGCCGTGGTTTGCCAGGGATATTTCTCGGCCATCAGGCCGCACTTGGAAACCCCGTAGCGCAATCCCAACAGCGGGCAACATTTGGATTGCACCAGCGTATCCGAAACCGGATCGCCGCCCCCGGCA
Source organism: Candidatus Melainabacteria bacterium (assembly GCA_902168245.1). Classification (GTDB taxonomy): domain Bacteria; phylum Cyanobacteriota; class Vampirovibrionia; order Vampirovibrionales; family Vampirovibrionaceae; genus Vampirovibrio. The sequence goes on along the minus strand of CABHPA010000166.1, from coordinate 20,656 downwards.
GGGTCGCCGCCTGCCGAATCACCGAGCTGATGGGCCTGACTGACCGCCTGGCGAATGTCATCGTCCTGCGGGGTCATCTCGTTACCGCCCGAAGCAGAAGCCATGGCTAAACTCCTTTCATACTCTCAACAGGGCAGCCCTAAATGGTCGCCGAATTGTATTTCGGCCAAACGGATGAAAACTGTAATGCGATTCGCGGCTAAAATGGGAGGAGGTGGAAAGTAGTGACAGGATTGATGCGTCCATGCGACGGGAAATAGACGGCTATCGGTTTATCGGCTATTACGGCGTGATTTACCTGTTCTTCATCATCCTGATGGCGATTACATGGCCGCTCACCCAAACCTACGTCAAGCCCATCGCCTCGCTGATTTTCCCGATCGCCGCCCATAATTCCCTGCTGAAAAGCCTGCTGGTGGATACCGGCATGTTCTGGGGCATGGTGCTTTTTTATACCCTGGTCATCCAGAAAATAAAGCTGAAGTTTTAGGGCTTGGGGGAAGGCCGCCGACATGGTCATGCGGTGGACAGTCACGCGCTTTTTGCTTATGCTGGGCCTGTTTCAGAAATAGTTGAGCGATCGGGTCCAGATTCATGTCCGCCCCACCAGCCTTTCAAAAATACTTCACCCTGGAAGAAGCGGTAAAAACCCTGCCAGCGGTAAAAGAAACCCTGGGCATCGCCCACCGGCAAATGGACGAGCTACGGGACAATGTCATCCTGAACAAGCGCCTGTTGCTGGCCAAGCAGGACAGCGGACGCGTTCCGTCGGACGCGGAAGTGGCCGTGTTGCAGGAAAAGTTCGAGGGCTACGAGGAAGCCTTGGGCCGCTGGACGGAATACTTCGGCAAACAGGGCATTATTCTGCGCGAGTTGGAAGCGGGCCTGATTGACTTCCCGTATCACTCCTACAGCGCCGATCAGGATTTTCTCCTGTGCTGGCGGCTGGGCGAGGACGGCATCTTCTATTTCCACGGCATTAACGAGGGCTATGCCGGACGCCACCCCATTACCTTGCTGCCGGAATAGACTATAATCGCATTATATCCGTTTGGTATCGCCCTGTACGCGATGCCGCCCCAACGCAAGCAAGAGAGCGAGTATTGGTTTGAAATCGACCACACAACGGAAAACGGGAAAACGGGTCTGGCTTCCGTTGGGCTTGGCGCTGGGTTTGTTCCTGCTGGCTGGCGGGATATGGCTCTACAATACCATTTCGGAACTCGGCCCCGCCGGGCTGTTGCCGGGACATAACGCCGCCACGGCCATGCCCCCCATTCGCCTGAAAGAGCAACGCATTTACCGGGTGAAAAAAAAGCAGGAGCTGATGGGTGTGCAAGTCATCCGCATCATCAGCAAGCAGCAGCCGGAAGAGTTCCTGGTGGTGGACGGGGTTTCCCGCAAGCTGGTGGATCGCATTTACGGCAAGCAGCCAGATTTGGTATGGGCCAACCTGATGGCCAACCAGTTGATGAAGCTTCGCCAGCCGGGCGATGGGGAACCGTCTTCGGTTTCCGTGGAAATCCAGAGCGTGAGAACCCTGAACGCCGGGACGCTCCAGCGCAACCGCCAGGCGTTCCCCTACTGGCAACTGGAAGTGCGCTTTAAGCTCAGCAACGAAAGCGAACCCCGTTATTATGAAGCGGGCGTGGTGCGCAACGCACGGCAAGAAGCCACCGAGGACGGCACCGACACCCTGGTGGTGGGCTACGCCCAAAAGGAAGCTTTTCAGAAAGAGCTGGTGGCCGACCTGATGAAGCATCTATCGTTTGAGCAGAATTAAAATAAAATTTGGTTAGACGTTTGGTTAAACAAGGTTAGAAACGATGAAAGTATTCCTGACCGGCGCGACGGGCTTTGTGGGCCGGAATTTTCTGGACTGGCTGGTGCGGCATGAGCCGGACGCGCAAATCGACTGCCTGGTGCGAGATCCGCAAAAGGCGCAGGCCCAATGGCAAACCATGCCCCCAAACATCAACAAGCGTATCAACTGGATCGCCGGGGACTTGCTGGAGCCGGATACTTACCAAAGCCATCTGAAACAGGCTGAGCGGGTGGTACATGCCGCTGCATTGGTCAGCCTGCGGAACGGGCCAGAATTCTACCGGATGAACACGGACGCCACCCAAAACCTGCTTAACGCCCTATCCAGTAGTGATAAACTGCAACGCCTGGTGTTTGTGGGCAGCATTTCCGCAATTGACCGGCCCATGGATCAACTGGCGGTCGGCCCGCTGACCGAGGAATCCCCCCCGCACCCCAACACGGACTACGGCAAGTCCAAGCTGATGGCGGAAGAATGGGTGATCCAATCCGGTCTGCCCTACGCCATTTTGCGGCCCGCCTACATTTACGGCCCCTTTCCCCGAACCAATTCCAGCATGGATCGGCTGATTCACCACATGGCCGCCGGGAAAAGCTACACCCGCTTCCCGTTTCCGGGCCGGGCCAGCGAAGTATACGCGGAAGATCTGGCCGAGATGATCTGGCTGGCCACGCATCATCCCAACGTGGAAAACGAGTCGTTTTTCGTGAGCAACCCCGCCCCGGTGCGGGTGGCGGACGCCTATGCGGCCCTAGCCAAAGCGGTAGGCGCCGACTTCAAACCCCTGGCGTTATCCGATGCGGAGCTGGCGCGATACCGGAGCCTGTGGTATCGCCAGCAACCGGACAACCTGCTGCTGCGAATCCTGTTTGAGGACTTTTTCGCCTGTGCCCCGGACAAATGGTATCGCCTGACCGGATACCGCCCCACTTACGGTTTTGAGGAAGGCTTGGCCAAAACCGCCCATTGGTACCGACAACATGGCCTGTTGTAGCGGCTTGCAATAATTCTTAACACTTCCACACAAACAGGGGTTCAGCGGGTTTTATCCCGCAAGATCCAATCGCCCCAGCCCTGGCAAGGAGCCCCTTAGCCGTTATGTCCCGCATCCCGCCATCCGGACAATTCGCCTCATACCCGGCCCCGCTTCGGCCCCGGCAAAACCCGGCTGTTTCCTATGCTTCAAACTTGGCCTATCCTCGTTTTGGGGCCAGCAACCAAGCAACCGCGACAGACCCCGCCCCTGGCCCGCCGCCCCGACCCATCGGCAAGCCGACCCTCTTCAGCCGTTTTTTAGGCGATCGCAGCCGGGCCGCAATGGGCATTTTCTTTGAGGACATTGTGCCGCCCGCGATGGGTTTCGCTTTTCTGGCCGGGCCGTTGGGCTGGGTCATCACACTGGGCGGCATGGTGCTTTCGCCGATTTCGGGCGCGTTTGGGCGTTATATTTCGCGGGATGTGGATCATTCCAGGCTGCCCACGCACATGAAGTCCATCCATGACTTCAGAACGGCCCTGCGCAACCGGGAAGGCTTGCAAAAAGGCGAATTGGTGGACAAATGGAATCAGGTGATCGACGATACGCTGAACATCAAGGTCAGCCGGTTCCAGGGCATCGCCAATTTCCTGCTGAACCGGCTGAAATTGTCCCAAACTGGTTACGTGGGCCGCATTTTAAACAACCCCAACTTCCTGAAGGCCAAAATGTACAGCAACATGGCGCATGCCGACTCCGTGGGCGGCGTGGTCAAGGCCGGGGCCAAGGGCGGCGTCAGCTTCTGGTTCTATCAATTCTTCCTGCCCGGCGTGGGCCGCATCCTTGAAAAAATCTCCAACGTGCTTCCCGGCCCCCTAAAATGGCCCTTCAAGCTGATCGGCTGGCTAATGGATCACTTCCCCACCCTGAAGCTGGCCAAGGATTTGGCCTTTGGTGGAAAAAACTAACTCACGCCCACGCGATTTTTAATGGAACCGAATCCGGTTCAGCTCCACCTGATAATTGTTTTCCAGGTCAGCAATCCGGTTGTAAGTGGTGGATACCCGTCCCGTATCGTACGGATTAACCACTTGCACCTGCTCGGGATTCCGCGGGTTCAGCCGCAGGGAATAATAATGTACGCCTGTGCCGGTCGGGTGGCCCGCGCGATTCCTGACAATACTGGTCGCCGTCCAGAGATCGGCGTAATCATGCACCAACGGGGCCATCTGGCTGGATTCATCAATGCCAATGCCAATGGTGTTTTCGGCCCGTTCCAGCCGTCTGCCGAAAATTCGCTGCATGGCGTTGTTGGTTCGGTCAAACTCCCCGTAGCGCACCCCCGGAATTTTAAGATACGCCTGCTCCAGCACCTGCACGCCCTTGTTGGCGGAAATCACGCCCCGCCCGCCCAGTTCTGATTCCAGAACGTGAATGGAATTTGGTTGCCCAGGGAACTTGACGTTGTAGCCGTTTCGGGTCTTCTCAAAACGAATCAGATTCAAAATCCGCTGGCCCTGCGGGTGGTGGAAAATATTATCCAGCGCCGAAAGCAGGTAGCAGGTATTGCCGCCGTTCTGGCTGAAGCGAATATTGGTCAGGTTCGGGCCAAACAGCTCGCGGGTAGTCAGCGGGCCTACCGCCACTGGCGGCGTCTTACTGCTGGTTTTTCCGGTCTTTCCGGTTTTACCGCTTTTGCCAGTCGTCTTGCCGCTCAACCCATCATCCCCGGCATCATCCAGGCCCGTGCCATGGGTTGCGCCTTTCTTTTTGCCGATGGGCTTAGGCGTACTCAAGGTGAGTTTTTTGGGCAATTGGGTTACTTGGCTGCCAGTATCGGTCTTAGTTCCGGTTCCCAGTTCAGTCTCTGTCTCGGTTTCCGTGACGGGGTCGGTCTTGGTGGTGGAACCCGTGCCGCTTTTAACGAACTGATCCCCGGCTTTGGACTGTTTGGGCTTTACCGGCTTGGGCGGGGGTTCTTTGAAAATACGGACGCGATCCGGCACCCTGGCGAATAAAAGATTTTCGGCCTTAGTGACCTCACCCGCTTCCAGCCAATCGGAAATCCGGAGATAGTCGCTTTTGGAAATCTGGTGCCCCAGCAGCCGGTTTTCAGCCTCAATTCCCACCTTGGCGCCGGAATGGGCTTTGTGGACAATGTCCGGCAAGTCATCGCCCAGGGCAAAGTCTTGCTGCTCCGGGCGGCTTCTGGCGTGGAACCAGTTGAAGCCATTTTCCTGCATGTTCCGGTAGGCGTCCGCCTGGGACTTGCCGCTGAGGACTTCGTAAGCATGAATGGCGGAGCCGGTGCGATCGATGCCGTGCTTGCAATGCACGTAAACCTTGCCCCCGGACTGCCTAGCTCGCTCAATGACGGTAAAAAGGCATTGCAACTGCGCATGGGTAGGCGCCTTGGTGGAATCCATGGGAATCCACACATGCTCCATGCCTTTGTGCTCGGCCCAGGCCGCCTCATAGTCTATGTGGGCCTGCTCAGTGGTTTCCAGGCCGCGCAGGTCGATAATGGTATCCACGCCGTACTCGTGCTTGAGGCGGTGGAAGGCTTCGCCAGAATCCGGCATGCCGCCCCGGTAAACATGCTCGTCCACTTTTCGGAAGTTATAGAGCAGCGGATCTTCAGAGGGCTTCAGCAGGAAGGTACCCGCCAGCCGGTTGGCCTGGCTTATTTTTGGAGGCTTCAACTGCTGCAAATGCTCCGGCACAGGTTCTTTCACAGAGGCTTTGTACGCCTTGGCCTCCCGGTGCTGTTGCATCCTGCGGCCCAATGCTGTAAAGGCGCTACCGGCAAACGCGCCGCCCAGCATGCCTGGCAGTATCGAATCCAGGCCGTCCTTGCTGGCCTGGCCTAAATTCACGTGGCCGGTTTCCTTGTAATTCTGGTAGCCTTCCTGCGCAGTGCCGCCCACATAGCCCATTAACGCGCCATCTGCCGCGCCTTCGACCGCAGCTCGCTTCAGGGTGCGCTCCGCCGCTTTTTCGGCCAGTTCCTTACCGGTGAATTTGGCGATCGCCTTTTCCCCAGTGCGCACCACGGCGCTGCCTACCCCGCCGGGAATCGTCCCCAGGGCGGCGTCTATCAGCACGGAACCCCAGTCGATTTTACCCTTGGAAACTTTCTGATCCACCGCATTCACTAGGCCAGACGCCGCAGCACCGGCGGCAATGGCTCCCGGCACCCCGCCGAACATGCCGCCCAGTACGCTGGCCCCAACCGTTAGGCCGGTTTTCAGGGCTTCCTTGGCAAAACCCACATACCAGGGGTGCTGTTTTTCTTCAGATTCTTTCTTGTCCTGTTTCTCAAAGGAATCTTCCGGCGGGGTGACGCCAAGCGACGGGGAGACAACGCCCGGAGCCAGAGCGCCATTGCCGTACAGACCGGGAAATGGCTGATAGTTCCCCGGAAACGGATTATCCCAAGACGGTCCCATGCTCATAATAAATTGCGATACCCCTGCACATCACCACCAATACGCCAATGGACAGGCGCACGGCTTTCCCTAGTTCCCTAATGTATTAATACAAAAACAACTTTCGACATTCCAGTGACAGTTATCTTTTCTACCGTATATTTTTCTTTACAATCACTCAGATGAGCAAACCAGCGCCATGAGAAGGAAGTGATTCACATTTCGTTATTATTTTGGTGCATCCCTCGCACAAAACTGTTGATTTTTGTTTTTATGCAAGCACAGGGAAAGACATAGGCTGGTCTTGAACCAAACAGGACTCGACAACAAGCGACAAAACATAGGCCGGGTTTGAAAAAATTTTCAGAATCACCTTTTTTGAAACCACTTTTTCAAAAACACCGGGAATGTCCGGGTCATTCAAGGCATAGCCGGGTCAATCGGGGAACAATAAGGTCTGTCGTCGGCACGGGGGATTTACAGTGGTCGCCAATCCAAATAACGGCATGGGTCATGACAACCCCATCCTGCCGGAGGTCGATACCTTCAAGCTGGTGGCGGAGACCCGAAAGCAAGTGATGGCCGTCGCCGACATTGCGCGGGACGCCATTAAGGCGCATTATACCGATCCGGCGTTGCTGGCCGAATTTATCGAGCGGCACCAGACGCCGGTTTACGTGTTCGGGCGCGGCCTGTTCCAGCATTTCTGCCTGTGGGCGCTGGGCTTTGAGCCGGGCTTCATCCCACCGGCCAAGGGCAGGCGATACCAATTGTTGCAACAGTTTTTAAAATTGCAGTCCAGTTTTCAGGTGTTCCGGTTTCCCTCGCTCCGATCGCATCCGCAGGGAAAGCAGGACAAAAAACCAGACTGTCATTTCAACCATGGCGTGTTTGTTTTAACCCGACCGTTATTCACGGTGGGGTTTATTTCGCATCAGCTCCATCACTGGCTGGCCTTCCGTTCCGGCATGCGGGGCTACTGCGAACGGTCACAACGCCTGTACCGCAAGTTCTGGAACGAGAATAACGGCCAGATTGGCGCGGAAGTTTATAAAATGAAAGCGGAAGACATGCTGGCCCTGAAAGCGGCCATTAACCGGGACATGGAAGCGCTGCAATTCCTGAAGGACATTGCCAGCGAAGTGTTGATTCCCGCCAAGCAGGCCCGCCATATTTCCAAGGGCAAGGCGTCCGCCTAGCGGCAATCCAGCAAGCGCGTACCCGGTAGAGCATCCGGCAGGGCTACCGGAACGGCCCTGAAAATCCGGCGGGTTCGGGGTAAAATGGCGCTATCGTCATTTTGCATAAAGGAAACGGCCCATGAACCCATCCGTGGCGCAGAGCAAGCGAACCCGCTCCGAGGCGGCTTTTGAGGAAGCCTGTAAAGTCCTGCCCGGCGGGGTAAACAGCCCGGTTCGGGCTTTCAAGTCGGTCGGCGGCAACCCTGTTTTTATTGAGCGGGCCAAGGGCGCTTACCTATGGGACATTGACGGCAACCAGTACGTCGATTACGTCGGCACCTGGGGACCGGCCATTCTGGGGCATGCCCACCCACAGGTCATTCAACGCATTCAGCAGGCGGCGGAACTCGGCACCAGCTTTGGCGCACCCACTTTAATTGAAACCGAACTGGCCCAACTGGTGATTGACATGGTGCCTTCCATCGAAAAAGTGCGCTTCGTCAATTCCGGCACCGAGGCGGTGATGAGCGCCATCCGCCTGGCGCGGGCCTATACCGGGCGCAGCAAAATCATAAAATTTGAGGGCTGCTACCACGGCCATTCCGATTATTTGCTGGTGAAGGCCGGTTCCGGCGCATCCACCCACGGGGTGCCGGACAGCGCAGGGGTTCCTGCCTCCACCGCCTCTGAAACGCTAAACGCGCGGTTCAATGATCTGGCATCCGTGCAAAAGCTGTTGGAGGAATATCCCCAGCAAGTCGCCGGAATCCTACTGGAGCCGGTGGCGGGCAACATGGGTTGTATTCCCCCGGAACCGGGTTTTCTGGAAGGCTTGCGCAAACTGGCCGATGAAACCGGCGCCTGCCTGATTTTTGACGAGGTGATGACCGGCTTTCGGGTAGCGGCGGGCGGCGCGCAACAGGCGTTTGGCGTCACGCCGGACATCACTTGTTTGGGCAAAATCATCGGCGGTGGGCTGCCGGTGGGCGCTTACGGCGGCAAACGGAAGATTATGGCTCAAGTGGCCCCAGACGGCCCCATGTACCAGGCCGGTACGTTATCCGGCAATCCCCTGGCCATGGCGGCAGGACTGGAAACATTGAAATTGCTGAACCAGCCGGGCGTTTACGAAACCCTGGAAAAAACCACCGCCCTGCTGGGCAAGGAATTAGCCGCCCTGCTCACGCGCAAGGGGATTCCCCACTACATTACCCAGGCCGGTTCCATGACCACCCTGTTTTTTACCGACGGCCCGGTGAAAAATTACCAAGACGTATGCCAATTCAACCGGGAGCGTTTCAATCGATTCTTCTGGGGCATGCTGGACAACGGCGTATACCTGGCCCCCTCCCAATTTGAAACCGGCTTTGTTTCACTCGCCCACACCGAGGCAGAAATCGCCAAAACCCTGGAAGCGGCGGATAAGGCGCTTTCATAACAACAATCTGTAAACCAAAAGAGTGGCTTGTCCATCAGATAAGGCCACTCTTTTTTGGTCAGAATTCAGTATCTGCTCATACGTTTGCTTCGCTAGGCAAGTCCTGCAAGGATGCAGCCAGCACCCTAGAGTCAGTGGAACGCTGGGAGGCCACTTCTATACGACTGGCCAAAGGCTCTTTAATAGAAGCTTTCAATGTCTTTAAGCCCGTCAACGGATTATTAAATGCGGGGTGTTCCGGCATATTCTCAAGTTTGATATTCTTTACCCGGTAACGCTGCAAAATAGGCTCATCACCATACTGACGGAAAACCACCCCAGATGAAATCCAATCATTATCTTTAATATCATCCACAAAATTCTTGTTGATGAAATTCGTAACATCATCCTTCAATAAGCCGGTCTGGTATTCATACAGCAGGTCATCCTGATTGGCTCGCAACGCAGTGCCAATCAGCTTCATAATCTCACGGCCCACATCAAATAAAATACCAGCCGGGGAGGGTACACCCGCCAGAATCTTGCTCGCAATGCCCGTTAAGCTGCTATCCTCCACTACCCGGTTAATAATTTCCCCTACTTTCCGGGCATCTTGATCTGCTTCCATAAAGCGAACATGCAGGTTATAGATTTCATCCGGGCTGGTAGGGCCGAACAAAGCAAAACCTGACTCCGGAAAGGTGATCCTCTGGTTTTTCCTGATCCGCTCATATTGAATATGATTGACGCACAACCTCACCAGACCAGAGGAAGTATAACTGGTCACAACAGAAATAATATAGGGTTCATTATTGCCCTGCAAAATCTCACTGTTTTGCAGCAAGGTAAACTGAGGAATTTCAATGAGAATTTTATCGCTTGCCATTTTAATTTCATCCTTCATGAATGCAATACACAAAATAAATGGGGATAAGCAGGAATCTAGGAGGAAAATCATCCCCTACAGGGCCAGGCGGCAGAATAAAAGCCCCCGTTTGCCCCATAGGGGATGATTGCGTTTTAAGTTAAGAGAAAAAATCAGCCTCATCCGGTTAGTAGTGACGCCGTGTGTGAAACCGTTGAGAATTGTTAGACACTATTGGTAAAAGCTCTCGATCAGTTTCTTCACTTCTTCCTTGCTTTTGCCGATGCGTCGCTGGATGCGCCCATATAGCTCATCCTCCTGGCCTTCCTGATAAAGCAGGTCGTCATCGGTTAAATTGCCAAACGCTTCTTTCAGTTTGCCTTTGGCAATATTCCAGTTGCCTTTCATGCTCGTCTTATTCACCATGGGTGTCGCCTCCTCACATTCAACAAACTGAGCATAAAAAAAGCATATAACCGATGCAATTGCCTGGGCTGCTATTTTTATTGTGAAAAATGGGTTAATTGGGCTGCAACGGTTTCAACCGGCTGACTAATAGACGGGCGAAACGGCGGCTTTCCATGCCCTCAGTTCCCCACGGAAGGCTGGCGAGCCGCCACATTGCTGACCGTAACCAGCGAAATCGTTTTATCCACCTGTTTTATACGGCCTTTGCCACCCATGACCAACTGGTTGATGGGGCATTTTTCGGCAATGGCTTTCAGGCTGTCCACCTGTTCGGGCGTTAAGTCGCCCCATAACCGAATGTCCTTTTGAATCAGCGTGCCGTCCGGCTCCCGGATCTCGTGTAGGGTGGTTTCCGCTTTTTCCAGCGGCCAGCCCTTTCGGCGGGCGTACAACTGAAGGGTCATGTTCGTGCAGGAACCCCAGGCCGCCAGCAGTAAATCATGCGGATCGGGGGCGGTGCCTTCCCCGCCGGAAGCGACGGACATATCCGCAAATGCGGTGTGATTGGCGGCGGTAATCACCTGCCGGTAGGAGGCGGCCTCTTCGGTGGTAACGGTTACAGTCATCAGGCGTCCTTTCATCGATTCAAGTCATCGATTTAAGTTTATTGTATTTCACTTTAGCGAGATGCCCCTGCGCAGGCAATGGGACAGGCAGGCAAACACAAAGCCCCTTCGGATTAACCGAAGGGGCTTTGCCAACCTAAAAAAGTGAACCGTTACGGCGTGGCGGGCAGAGCCGCAGGAATATCAGCCGGGGCATCGGCGGCGCTGGCCGCTTGCAGCTTGGCCTGCGTTTGCAGGGAGGCCGAACCGGCGCTTTGGAACAGGTCTTTAAGGCCATTCGGGTTAAAATAGAACTTGACCGTATCGCCTGAATGGTAATTGGGAACCGGGTATTTGCTTAAAAAACCCACAATTCGCGTCACGCCGGAACCATCCAGCGCGCCCAGCGCAATTTTCCGGGCGGGCGGCTCATGCTTGAAACGGGGCAGGAAAAAAGCCGCCACCGATCCGGTCAGCATCCGCACCCCGGTACCGATTATTACGCAAGGCCCAACGCCCACCCCGCCCGCATAGTGCAGGGGAATGGTCAGGCCCAGCGACGTTGCGCTATAGGGAATCTGGGTCAGCACCAGCTCTGGAAAGGTATAAGTATCCGGGTGATGCAACCGATAATTGCGGGATTTATACTTGGCCGGATCAAACTCAAAAGTCCGGCCGTCGGGCAAAACCGCCTCATGCACTTCCATACCCACATATCCCGGCCTGCCAAACAAATGCGATGGGGAGCTTTCGGTGATCACACCCCGAAATTCGGTGCCTGCGGGAAGCGTCCAGTCTTTATAACGGAGGCTGTCCCCCAACTGCGCTTCAAAGGTATCGCCCGGCTTGGCGTCCACCTGTCTCACATCGGATTTCAACTGAACTTCCACCCCGCGCTTAGGGGACTTCAAAACCTGCTCCGCCCGGCAAAGCCCTGCCGTAACCGAAAGCATGGAAACCAGCACACCACTAATCACCGCTCGCCTGAACGCCGTTCCATTGAACGCCCTGATCGGGTTTGGCATAAACTCGCTCCTCCTTATCATCTTCCCGATAATTTTCCCAAATAACCTTCCCGTCGCGCGTTTCGTTGCGGCGGCAACAGGCGCAAAATCACTCTGTCCCAAAAAACCGTTTCCCAAAACCGGGCGCAGGGCATCCACCCTGTCATCAGAAGCGCCTCAAGGCATCTGACTTTCCCAATTCCGTTCAAAATCCCTTCCATCATAACTGATGTTCAGGGAAAGAAAAAGTATATTACCCCATCCGCGCTCTGCCCATCCCCCGAAAGACGGAAAACCCATCCCCAGGATCGACAGACCGGCCATCCCGCCCCAACTATTCCGGCTCCCGTCCGGCGAATTGGTTAATTGCTCCCGGCAAGTAAAACCCGGCCTTGGGCAAAAGATAAAGCTCATCCATTCAGGGCTTTGCCCGACTGGATAAAACCGGCAAGCGTCCCTTGCAACAAAGGAATTAAAAGGCGTCCCGCCGAATGAACAGCCTTGTCAATAGCCGGGTGGTTGGCTGCAACCTACCCAATTCACCAATTGGATGCCGGGAGTTCCTGCTGCATTATTAAGGCGACCCTATGGTGTCCGCCCGCCGGGTTTGTCACCCTCCGGGCCTCGTCAGCAATTTTACACAGTGTAGTGTTTCGGCGTTTGAATTTTCAATTGTTCGGAGGAAACAACCCATGGGTAACAGTTCACGTGGATTCGCGTCCATGTCGCCCGAAAAGCAGAAAGAGATTGCCAGCAAAGGTGGAAAAGCCGCCCATCAGAAAGGCACGGCCCACCAGTTCACATCCGAGGAGGCCCGCGCCGCCGGGCGCAAGGGAGGGCAGGCCAGCGGCGTGTCCCGCGCCAAAAAAAGCGAAAAAGGCGCCGACCCGAATGTGGGGAAAGAAAGCCAGCAGCCGGATATAGGCACCCAGTCCCAGACGCACCATGAACAGGCGGAAGAACATGGCAGGGAGCCGCAAGCATCGGCGGAACCGGGCAATTACGGGCTTGATTCGGACGAAGGCGAGCAGCCACAACATGACGCGCCCGACTACGACTACGGCCAATAAAGGGCACATCAAGCTTTTTAGACACTTCACCATTTTTGGGGGCTTCAACACGCAGCCCCCTAGCATTGCTTATTCCACAAACCTGACCCTCACTCTGCGGCTAACATTATACAACCAGTTTACAAGCGCACACCCGTATTGAATAATGACGGAATTCAGTTTCACGGGTAATTCCGTTTCCATTCGGGAGGGTGTTCGTGGATAGTCATTCGGCCGCTAGCGAGGAAAAAACGCAAAAAACGGGGCGAATCCTGGCAGGGTTTCTGGCGCCACACCCGCCACACCTGGTTTACGGGGAAAATCCACCACAAAACAAGCCAAAATCGCAAGGGGGATGGGAAAATCTTCGGTGGGCCTACGATCATTGCCGTGCCAAAATCAAGGCGCTCAAGCCCGATGTGATTCTGGTACACAGCCCCCATTGGCAAACGGTGGTCGGCCATCATGTGTTGCGGGTGCCTAAATTAAGCGGGCTTTCCGTGGATCCTATTTTCCCGCACCTGTTCCAGTACCGCTACAATATGGAAATTGACGTGGAACTGGCGGACGCCTGCGCCGAAGAGGCCAGTCGGGAAGGGCTGATCGCCAAAAAAATGACCAACCCCAACTTCCGGGTGGATTACGGCACCATCGTATCCCTGCACATGCTGAACCCTGACTGGGACATTCCGGTGCTGGGCATTTCGGCCAACAACTCACCCTATTACTTCGCCCACGATTACGCCCAGGAACAAATGATCAAGCTGGGCGAGGCGACCCGGCGGGCCATCGAAAAAACCGGGCGGCGGGCGATTCTGGCAGCCAGCAACACCTTGTCTCACCTGCATTTTGACCGCGAGCCGGACATTCCGGAAGACATGAGCCGGGAGTACGTGTACAGTTTCGACCAGTACCAATGGGATATGAAAGTAATCGACCTGATGCGCCAGGGCAAGACGGATGAGCTGATGGCTGTTTTGCCGGAATTCATGGAAAAAACCGCCGCCGAAGTCAAAGCCGGTTCCCTGGTATGGATGCTGGCGGCGATGGGCTTTCCACCGCTGCCTGCCCAGGTGCATGGCTACGGCAGCGTCATCGGCACCGGCAACGCGGTGGTGGAATGGGATTTAACCCGGCCTGCCCATGGCTTGCCCGACTCCGCCGACCGGGAGGCTATTGTATGCCCGACATAGGTTGCGTTCCCAAAGCGTTTATTGTTCCGGGGCTGCCGCACCTGGCGTTTGAGACACCCGGAAACACCCCATGGCGCGCCTTGCAACAGGCATTGCAGCAAGCAGGCGAAGAAGCCAGGGCCGCCCAACCCGATGTGCTGGTGATTTACAGCGCCCAGTGGATTTCCGTGCTGGGTCATTCTTTCCAGTTCGCCGCCAACCCGCAGGGGCTGCACGTGGATGAGAACTGGTACGATCTGGGGGATTTTCCCTTCTCATTTAAGATTGATCGGGAACTGACCGCCCAGGCCGAAAAACTGGCGCAAGCCGCCGGGCTTGCCACCCGGCTGGTGGATTACGAGGGTTTCCCAATCGATACCGGCACCCTGCTCACGCTGCGGGCCTTCAACCCGGATAACAGCATCCCGGTGATGATTGTCTCCTCCAATATCTATGCAGGGCAGGAGGATTCCATGAAGCTGGGCGAAGCGGCGGGCGAGGCCATTCGGCAATCCGGCAAACGGGCGGTGGTCATCAACTGCTCCTCACTTTCGCACAGATTCCGGACGGAAGAGATTCACCCGGCAGAGGACAGGCTCTCCAGCCCGAATGACGACACTTGGAACCAACGTATACTGGCCCTGTTGAAAGCGGGCAAAAACCGGGAAGCCCTTGAGCTGGGGCCGGAATTTGCCCAACAGGCGGGCGCGGAAATGGGCTTTAAAGGCTTCTACTGGATGATGGGCTTGCTGGGCGTCCCGGCCGTTCCGGCGGAAGTACTGGCATATGGCCCCGTCTGGGGAACCGGCGCCGCCGTGGTGTCCTATCATCTGAATTAAAGAAAACCTCGATGCGATATGTGATGATGGCGACCATTCCGACGGCGCTGAACTACCGGGGAAACAAACCCTCCCACCGCGCAAGGCAACCGGGAAGCAGCTTCCCACAAAGAGGCGTCCGCTTCAACGCGGGCGGGGGCATACAGGATTACCAGACCCGCAACGCCAGAACGCATTATCAAATTAATACGATTGAAAAGCCCGAACTGTTGGAACGGGGCGCGCAGGCCAGGGCGGCGCAGGGTTTCCTGCGGGATCTGGCCCAAAACGCCGAGCCGTTGCCGACAGAAATGCAGGTAGAAGTGACCGTTCCGGAGGAAAAATGGCTCAAGGAGCTGGAAAACAGTCTTGACCGGATGAACCGGGTGGTAGACGGCAAGGGGATGATTAGCTCGGCCAAACAGGCGACGTTTCGGTTTTTAAGCGGCGTCCAGGGTTCCCTGTACCCGGTGCATTATTATCGGGACGAGCGGGAGCCGAATCGAAAAATGCACCTGCATTTAAATTTTTCGGGCGTTTCTTCGGAAGATTTGGTTAAATTCGCTTCATTTCTACAGCGGTATATCCGCGCTTAGGTTAAAATACGGTAAACGTTTATTCAATATCGGTTTCAAGCAGGGGATATACAGGGTTAGATTGCCATGAGCATTCCGGAACAACACGCGCCCAAAATCGGCATCCGCATTCAGGAAAACGCGCCCGCGCCCCTGGGAGCCTATTCCCATGCCGTAAAGGCGGGGCCGTTCGTGTTTGTGTGCGGGCTGGGCGCTCGCAGCCCTGAAACCGGAGCGGAAGTTGGGCTGGTGATGAATGAAAGCGGCGGGGTACTGCAATACGACATTGAGGCCCAAACCCGTCAGGTACTGGAAAACCTGGTTACGGTGCTAAAAGCTGCCGATTGCGCGTTGACGGACGTGGTGGACGTTACCGTTTTTCTGGCGCATATGGATGATTTTGCCCAATTTAACCGGGTGTACGGCGACTATTTTAACTTTGATAGCCCGCCCGCCCGAACCACCATTCAGGCTTTGCCGCCGGGCCGGAACTTTATAGAAATCAAGGCGATTGCTTACAAGCCCTAGAGAGAACAGAGATGCCGATACCCACCAACCAGCCCGGACAAACCGCTCCCGCCGCTGACGGCAAGCCGCCGCTTCCGCAATTCCGGCATTTCGTGGACGGGCAGTTTGTGGACTCCCTGAACGGGGCGACCTTTGATGATATGAACCCGGCCACCGACGAACTGCTGGCCACCGTGGCCCGGGGTGAGGCCCAGGACATCGACCGGGCCGTACAAGCGGCCAAAAAATCATTTGAGGAAGGCCCGTGGGCCAGAATGCCCATCAAGGCGCGCTGCGACAAGCTACGGGAAATCGGCGACCGGATACTGGAACGACGCGAGGCATTGGCCCTTGCCGAAACGCTGGATACCGGCAAACCGATTACCGAAAGCCTGGAAGGAGACATTCCCCGCGCGGCGCAGAATTTCCACTTTTTTGCGGAAGCCGCCGGGCAACTGCACGAGGAGAGTTACACCATCGACCCGATGGAGCGGCACTTCACCTCGCGGGAACCGCTGGGCGTGGTTGGTCTGATTACGCCCTGGAACCTGCCCTTGTACCTGGCCACATGGAAAGTGGCCCCGGCGCTGGCCATGGGCAACTCTGTCGTCCTCAAGCCCGCCGAATGGACGCCCGCCACGGCCACCATGCTGGCTGAAATCATGCAGGAAGCCAATCTGCCCCCCGGCGTATTCAACGTGGTGCATGGTTTTGGGCCAAACGCCGCAGGCGAAGCGCTGACCCGCCACTCGGAGGTTCGGGCCATTTCCTTTACCGGGGAAAACGCCACTGGGCAGGCCATTATGAAAGTCGCTTCAGAGACTCTCAAAAAGCTGACCTTCGAGCTGGGCGGCAAGGGAGCCACGGTGATTTTCGAGGATGCCGACCTGTCCCAGGCCGTTCCCACCGCCGTTCGCGCGGCATTCCGCAACCAGGGGCAAATTTGCCTAGCCGGTTCCCGCCTGTTCGTGCAAAAAAGCATACTGGAACAGGCGCTGCCCGAAATCGTGGCCGCCGTCCAGGCCATTCGGGTGGGAGATCCGCTATTGCCGGAAACCCGCATGGGGTCTCTCATCAGCCGCGAACAGTTTGAGAAAGTGCTGCGTTACGTGGAACTGGGCAAGCAGGAAGGCCGACTGTTAGTCGGCGGGGAGCCAATCAGTCCGGCGGAAGGCTTGGGCAAGGGCTATTTCCTGCAACCCACCGTGTTCACCAACCTACCCAACGAATCCCCCATTTGCCAGAAAGAGATTTTCGGCCCCGTGTTGCCGATCATTCCGTTTGAAACCGAGCAGGACGCAATCGACATGGTGAACAGCACCCGCTACGGCCTTTCCGCCAGCGTGTGGAGCCGGGACGTAAACCGTTGCCACCGGGTGTCCCAGGGCATCCGGGCGGGCATCGTGTGGGTGAACTGCTGGTTCGCGCGCGATCTTCGCACCCCGTTCGGCGGGATGAAGGCCAGCGGCATTGGTCGGGAAGGCGGTCGCTACGCCCTGGAATTCTTCAGTGAGGCCAAAACGGTGGCCTATCGTTACCAGTAAGCCCCGACACCTCAGTTGAAAATGCGCAAGCCAAACACTTCAGTAGCCTAGCCAGTCAGCGGATTCGGGCCAGTTCCGCTCCCTGTTAAAATACGGATTGGAATGTCAACACCAAACAGAGGGGAGGGCAATCTTTATGGACAAGCGCAAGGCACCATCCCAACTGGATTTTCAGGGGCAAAACCTGGGTTCGGCCAATTACCGGGGCGCGCTACTGGAAGGCGCACGGTTCGAGGGGGCTGGCCTGATGTGGGTACACCTGGAAAATGCGAATTTATGCCGGGCCAACCTGCGACGCGCCAACCTGGCAGGGGCAAACCTAGCCGGGGCGAAACTGGACTACGCGGACTTGCGCGAGGCCAACCTGATGGACGCCGACCTGCGCGACACCCGACTGGAAACGGTCTTGCTGCAAGGCGCGCAGTACAACGCCAATACCCGCCTACCGGAGAATTTCCAACCCCTGCTGCATGATATGACGCCCAATCTGTATTCTGGCAATTCAGGCTGTTAGGCCCATTCCAGCCCATTTGCGAAGCGGCTCGCAGGCCGGTCTATTGTCCAGAGGCGGCAAAGCTTATAATGGCTCTCAGCAGCAAGGAGGGCTTTAGGCATGTCTGAGAAAAGCGAGAAAATCCAGAAAAGTGACCAGGAATGGCGGCAGCAACTGACGCCGGAGCAATACGAGATCACCCGGCAAAAAGGCACCGAACGGGCCTTTACCGGGAAATACAACCAGGTGAAGGAACCGGGCGTGTTCAACTGCGTGTGTTGCGGGGAACCGCTTTTCAACACCCAGGCCAAGTACGATTCCGGCTCTGGCTGGCCAAGCTTCTGGCAGCCCATTGCGCCCGACCGCGTGGAAACCGAGGCGGACGCCAATTACGGCATGGTACGAACCGAAATCAAGTGCGCCCGCTGCGACGCGCACCTGGGCCACGTGTTTGAGGATGGTCCCAATCCCACCGGGCTGCGCTATTGCGTCAATTCCGCCTCGCTGAAATTCCAGCAGAAATCCCCAAACAGCGAACCTGGCGCCTGAGCCGGTATATTCAGAGCCGGATTTTTAGAGTGGCCGGGTTAATATGGTGCGCCTCCAGCCAGGCGTTTCTGGCCTTGAGCGCCTGAGTGCTGTATTCCACTGCCTTGCGCAGATTGCCCTTCTGCATGGCGGCCTGCCCCAACAGCATATAAGCGCCGGGGTTCTCCGGGTTCACCTGGATCGAGCGCTCCCACAGGGCCACGGCGGCGTCATAATTCTTTTGCGGTTCCCGCTCGGCCACCAGGAAACCCAAGTAATTCAGGGTGGAAATATCGGACGGATCAATGTCCGCCAAGTGCCTGAACGTCTGCTCGGACTTGCCGTAAAACGCGTCCGGGGTATTGTCGGGATCTTTCATGTACCCGTTTGCCACGGCGTAACCGCGCATGTAATACCCAAACCCCAGCCGATATAATACCAGCTTGTCATCCGGGTCTTTGCGGAGCGTTCTTTCGTACTCGGCAATCTTGCGATCGAACAGCGCGAAGCCTTCCTTGCTTTTGCGGGCCAGTCGCCGGGAAATATCCAGTTGCTCCAGCGCGCGCTCCACATACGGGGTGCGGCTGTAGGCAACCGCCAGCAGAAAACGCGCTTCGGGATCATCCGGGTTGGCCTTCACCTGGGCTTCGGCGGCGGAAAAGTCGTTGGTCAGGACATATGCGTCCTGGGCCACCGCGCCGGTAATCGGGCGGGATTTCACCAGCGGCGCGGCGGGCAACTCGGCTGCCGGGGCGATGCTGAACGCAGTGGCTACCGCAGTTGCCGCCAGAGCGAACAACCAATTAGGCGAAAGCAGGGATGCTTGTTTCATGCGAAAAGCGTTTTCCAGTTTAGAAGTGATTCCATCATTATAAATAAATTGGACTCGGCGAGCTTCATGCTCTTTTTCTATCCATAATTATCCGGCGTTTTATCAGGTCTCATACGGCCCAGTAGACGCTAGCCAACCCGAAAAGTTCCGAGCTTTCAAGCCGTCGCAATGCGGCAAAAACCCGCTATAATAGCCCTGATGACCGCACAACCGAAGGAATGGATCCGCGTGAAACGTTTCAGCCCCGTACCCGCCATGGCCGTTTGCCTGGCCTTGCTCAGCAGTGTTTTATCGCCCGCTGCCAGCCTGGCCAAGCAGGATCAACCGGCCTACCCGGAGATCAAGACCGCTTCCCCGGTCAGCCGAACCTTTCAGGCCGTTACCGGCTTCACGCCGCTGTCCGGGCTGGTGGCCAACCGCCTGCTGCACCGGGAACTGGCCCGCCACATCCAGGGGAATTTGCATTCGCGCCTGAGCCTGTTCAGCGGTTCCGACCTGCTCGGAAGAAAGGCCAGGGGCATTCGCATCAGCGGGCGTAACGTGCTGCTGGAAAATTACATCCCGCTCAGCGAATTCCGGTTTGAAAGCCAGAGCGACACGCCGCTGTACCTCAGCAAGGGCAAGCGACCCATTTTGCTGCGCCCGGTTGAATTCAAGGTATCCGCCACCATGACGGAAACGGACATGAACCGCATGCTGTCCAGCGAGCGGGGGCAACGTCTGCTGACCGGCATGAAGGTTTCCATTCCCCCGTTCGGGCCGCAATACCTGGATGTGATCAACCCGTCCGTCAAGCTGGAAGGGGATCGGCTCAACATTACCTCGCTGCTGAACACCCACGGCTCGCCGCCGGAAAATGCCCTGCCCATTCAGGTCAGCGGCAGAATTTACGCGGAAAAATCCAGCTTGGCCCTATCGGATTTGGATTTGCAGATAGAGGGCATGCAAAATACCGATGACATTGCGCAATTGATTGAAAATTACTTTAGTGAGCTGGTGGATTTAAGCCACATAAAGGTAGAGCGGCACCGGCTGAAAATCCATATCGAACAATCGGACGTGGCCGATCATATGTTGAACCTGCAAGCCACCGTTTCGGTAGCGCCCGATAAAAAGGCGCTCAAAAAAGCGCTTCAAAAAGCGGCCAAAAAACCGGGAGCGTAGTTGACGTTTGCGTCCGCATTAAAACCCGGCCAGACGTATTACAATCTGGCCGGGTCTTGAATTAATTATTTCAATCGTTTGACAACCGGGCTAAATGGAGCAGGCGTGAACCTTCAGCCGATCGGCGTGGTGTCGCTCAAAAACCGCTTTCACTTCCCGGCTTTTTTCCTTGGGAACATGGGCCACCACCAGAATTTGCCCTTCTTCTTTCAGGGCATCCTCAAAAAACCGGGCTTCATGCTCCGGAATGCCCGCCCCCACGAGC
>CABHPA010000165.1 GCA_902168245.1 Candidatus Melainabacteria bacterium | reverse complement strand
CGTTTTGAATGATGCCTGATTGCTAGTAGCAAGGACGAGAGTTGGTATGGATCAAACACCAGGGAAGGGCACTTCAACATCTGCAACCCCATGGGGAGAAGGCCGCATTGCCTTTTTAGCCCACAAGACCGATATTGAAGCCCGCATCGAGCAGGGATGGCCATTGGCCAAGATTTATAAGGAATTTCAAGACCAACTGGCCGGACTCAGCTATCCGGGCTTTACCCGCTGCATTCGTCATTATGCCGAAAGTACGGCCCCTGCCAAAAAAGCCCGTAAACCCCAGGCGGTAACCCCACCAGAGAAAAAAGCCCTTACCAGCCCGGCAATCAGCCAGCCAGAACCCGTATCACCAGGAGAATCCTTGCCCAAGCCCTTTTTTCAAAAAGGGGACCGGGTGCCTGATATTGAGAAACTGATTTAAGAGGAGACTTTGAGTATGAAAACCGTTCACATGACCCTGCAAGGCAAAGGCGGCGTTGGAAAATCCTTTGTGGCCTCCATGCTGGCCCAATACCATTTAGAAAAAGGACTGGACACGGTCTGCATCGATGCCGACCCCATTAACGCCACTTTTTCTCGCTATAAAGCTTTTCAGACCCGACAGTTTGACCTGATGGAACGCAACGAAGTGGAAATGGCCAAACTCGATGAACTCATGGAAATGATGATTAGCGAAGACAGCCATTTCATCGTGGATAACGGGGTGGCCTCTTTCTTGCCTATGTCCAATTACCTGGTCGGTTTTGGTGCGGTGGAAGCCCTAGAGCAAGCCGAAAAGCGCCTGATGATTCATACCGTGATCACCGGAGATCAAGGGTTACTGGACACTTTGGAAAATTTCACCAAGATTGCCACTCAGATGCCGCCCCAGGTTCAGATTATGCTGTGGCTCAATGAGCATTTCGGGCCCATTTCCTTTGACGGGAAGACTTTTGAAGAAATGAAAGCTTACAAAGCCCATAAAGACCGCTTGGCCGGGATTATTCAGATCCCTCAACAGCAATCCCTCTTCAGCCGGAACCTGCGCACCATGCTGGATCGCTTCCTCACCTTTGATGAAGCGATTACCGGCACGGATTTCCGCTTGCTGGAAAAACAGCGCCTGACCATGGTGCGCCGCGATCTGTTTGAAAAAATGGCGGTGGCCCTGTAGAGAGGAACTCCATTCGTGGAATTACAGCAACGCATCCGGCAACAGGTGGCCCGGGAGCATCATGAACTGCTTCAGCCCAATGACCCCATCTTGATGATGGTCACCATGAATGAGCTCTTGATTGCCAACTACCTGGAACAGTTTAAGGCCATGCAGGAAGTTCAGCAGGAAGAACTCCGAAAATCACTGCTGTCCGTGAGTCAACAAAGTGAAACGGTCAGCACCCAGCTGATTAACCGGTCTCTGGTGGCCATGCAGGAAAACTATGAGACCAAGGAAAAAGCCTTTGCCGCTCAACTGGAGGCGGCTGGTCAGAACATCGTGGAGAAGATCGGGCAGGAGGTCACTGGGCTCCAGAAAACACGGAATACCTATGAAACCGTGGCCTATTCCCTGGCCCTGATCTGTGCTTTTATCCTGGGAGTTGTGGTTAAGTCAGTATTCTGGCACTAAATTGCCCTAATCAATCCATTAAGGCCGCTTGATCTCTCAGAGGGTTATCCCTCTTTGCATCTCCAAAATGAGCTTCTGGCGGAGTATTTTACCAAAATGTATTGATACTAGCCTGCCCAACAGTCTAACTCGATAGTAGACACCTGGATAGGTTTGACTTTTCAGGGGGCTGTACATGATCTGGAAGTGAGGAATCAGTTGCATACGGGGGTATACAAAATGATGACCATGTCAAACAGCGTCTACGGTGCTTTGAAACGCAGGGGGCTGCACAACTGGGGCTTTTTGAATATCCGACAAACGGATTTTGACTTTAACGATATCGATCTCGATGCGTTGGATCTGCCAGATATGGATTTATTTCTCTTTGATCTGGAAGAGTAAGGAGGCTTCGCTTAGGATGCCTCACATTTCCAGTCAAAACAACCAATGTGGTGGCATTTGGAAACGGCAGTCAAATTTTGAGCCATTTTCAACAAAAGCGGATCATTTTTACTATGCCATCTCCAATAATCCTTTTTGGTAAATAAAGCGGAATTACCTATAGCAAAACACTTCGTTTGACCCGAATGTAGGATGGTGGTTATCAATGACCCAGCTGTTTAAGTAAAGCCTTTAGGCCGTTTGCTAATGGAGGCAAGCAGATTTTCTTTTACATTACTGCTCCAGTCACAGCGAAGACACCAAATTCGATTTTCCCGCTCGATCGGGCGATAGTATGCCACGCTATAACTGGTAGTACTAACTTTAAATTCCTGGCTGCCACAGGCAGGACATCCTGATAGCCCAAGCTGCTCAGTATGGATGATCAACCTGAACTCTCCTTATCCGAATGTGCGTGGAGTCGGACTGTATCAGAAAGGCCCAAACTCGAAAAGAATTAAATTAATAATGCTGAGTCTCCTTCGGAGCCTACGGGGAAAATCCGCCATTTTCCAGGTTTATAGGCGTAACTAAAATAGCCCTCCTCAAAGACCATTGGGTAATAGAGGCTTGAGCCAGTTGGTCGTTTAAAGACCAGACCATCAACGGATTTATTGGAGAACGGTTTGCTTTAGGATACTCTCGCATTTTCACTTCTAACCACTAAACTGTAGAAAGGTAACCCTAACATTATGAATCACTGGCTACTTTCCTCCGGCCTGGCCTCACTTCTCTTGCTGAGTCTTGCTTCTGGTCCTGCAATGGCAGATAATCAAGTTCCCATTGCGCAAGCCAGCCCTGTCAATACGCAAACCCAAGAGCATCCAACAGGTTCTTCCGTTGCTCCAGCTCAGAGCCTTTCTGAGCAAAGCCCTTCCTCTCCACCAGCTAATCCCAATGCAGCCCCAGTACAACCAACTCCTGAGAACCAAGCTGAGAATACTAATATCAACCAAAGCCAATCAACTGTCAGGGGCTATTGGTAACCTTTTCCCTTAAATACCCCAGCCACCAAGCTCTCCTGTTAAATGCAGGAGGGCTTTCTTATAGATTTCCTGATCTTTGGAACGATTTCCGGGGAGCAGGCCATCGTTTGCATATTTGCAGGCTGAAATCCTGCGTCAGTCACAACTAGCTCATCGGGGAATAGAGAATGCCTGTAACAAGTGGGATAATTGTTATATCCTGACTGAACATTCTCAATATCTGGCAGGCGTAAAATTCAGGCTATTGATTACCTAACATTAGCCTCGTTGCGCATTCCTAGCGTTTCATCATCCACAGCCTTTCTTGCCATCAGCGTACCTCAGCTAGGTAGGTTCTTTATGCAGCCGCTTTCCGAAATGTTGACCTCGTGGGATTATCGCCTTATTGCGACGTCGGTAGTTTCTGCAATTTTTGGCTCGTATGTGGCCCTGGATTGTGCGGGACGGATGAAATCCGCTCAAAGGACAGCTCGTAGGCTTTGGTTTACTTGTGGTGCTTTGATGATGGGCTTAGCCATCTGGACTATGCATTTTTTGGGTATGTTGGCATTACTCATGCCCATGCCAGTCACTTATGACGAACGACTGATGGTGTTATCAGCGCTGGCAGCTGCAATGGGTTCAGGGATTGCTTTTTTAATTATGAATCGCCAGGCTCTAGGCTGGATTCAGATGGTAACCGGCAGTATCGCCATGGGTCTTGCGATTTCTACGATGCATTATACCGGTATGGCCTCTATGCAAATGGCAGCTCGGATCCGCTATGATCCGCTTTTATTTACGTTGTCAGTGATAATTGCAATCACAGCATCAGCAGCAGCATTGTGGATTGCCTTTCGAATGAGGCAGGATAAGCCGGGAGTCTGGTTTTGGCAAAAAGTAGGTAGTGCTATCGTGATGGGATTCGCCATTTCTGGCATGCATTATACCGGTATGGCCGCTGCCCGGTATTATCACACGGGGATTATAGTAACTGGACTCAATATGGTTCCTACTGTAGGCACCTTTAAACTGAGTGATTTATTGATTGTTGCTAGTATTCTATTTGGTCTGGCTTTGTTACTATTGAGCGCCCAGATTGCCACAGAACGACAGAATGCCTTAAAAGCAGTCCAAGAAAATGAGAAACGCTTTCTGGGGGTTTTTGAACAAGCGGCAGTTGGTATTGCCTTAGTGGGACTTAATGGAGAGTGGCTAAAGCTCAACCATAAGTATTGTGAAATTCTGGCCTATAGCCATGAAGAACTGATGGGAATGACTTTCCAAGATGTGACCCATCCTGATGACTTGGAAGCTGATATGAGTTTATATCAAAAGCTATTAGCCAGTGAGATTGACCATTATGTGTTGGAAAAGCGATACTTTCAAAAAAATGGATCCTCAGTTTGGATCAATCTGACAGTTTCTCTAGTTAGGGACGATCAAGGCACCCCTTTGTATGCCGTTGCAGTGGCTGAGAATATTTCGGAACGAAAGAAAGCCCAAGAGGAACTTCAACAATTAACAGCAGAGCTTGGACAGCGTGTACATGAGCGAACCAAGCAGCTCGAAGCCGCCAATACAGCACTAAAAACCAATGAAGAGCGTTTTCGCCTTTTGGTTGAAACGGTCAAAGATTATGCCATTTACCGGCTTGATCCCACTGGTATTGTCCAGACCTGGAATCAAGGTGCCGAGCACTTAAAAGGTTATTCTGCCCATGAGATCATTGGCGAACATTTTTCTAAATTTTACCCCCCAGAAGCGATCGAGAAAGGCTACCCGGCATACGAACTAGAAATGACCAAAGAACATGGGCATTTTGAAGATGAGGGATGGCGTATCCACAAAGACGGAACCAGATTCTGGGCCAATGTAAGCCTGACTGCTTTGTATGATCAAGATGGAGGCCTTGCCGGATTTACAAAAATTACCCGAGATATGACAGAGCGCAAACAAACTGAAGAAGCGCTTTATGCAAGCGAACAACGATACAGGGAACTGTCGGAGACGTTGCAATACCAGTCAACTCAATTGGAAGCCGTTAATAAAGAGCTGGAAGCTTTTTCTTATTCCGTTTCTCATGATTTGCGAGCTCCCTTACGAGGTATTGACGGATTTAGCCAAGCATTAATGGAGCAATACAGCGATAAATTGGATGACCAAGGCAAGCATTATCTGAACCGGGTTCGGGAAGGCAGTCAGCAAATGGCCAAACTCATTGATGATATGCTACAACTGTCTCGGTTAACGCGTGGCGAAATGACGGTTGAGACAATAGATTTGAGCACAATGGCCAAAGTGATTAGCCAGGAATTTAAGGCGCATAAGCCTACACGGCAAGTGGAGTTTGTCATTGCCGATGGGTTGGTGGCGCAGGGAGATAAGCATCTTATTCAAGCCACGTTGCAAAACTTATTCGACAATGCCTGGAAATACACCTCCAAACATCCGACAGCACGGATTGAATTCGGACTCACAGAGCATACAGGTCAGCCTGCCTATTTTATTAAGGATGATGGGGTCGGATTTGACATGAAATATGCAGGAAAGTTGTTTGGTGCTTTTCAACGATTGCATCAGGCCACCGAATTTCCGGGAACCGGGGTTGGTTTAGCCACGGTTGCTCGGATTATTCATCGACATGGTGGGGAAATCTGGGTTCAAGCCGAAGTTGAGAAAGGGGCCACATTCTACTTTACCTTGGGAAACGTCTTAAACAATACAGAGGGAGAAAAGCAAAATGAGACTAAGCCATCAGAAAGTGATTTTGCTGGTCGAAGATAATCCCGTGGATGAAGAGTTAACCATCATGGCCTTTGAAAAAAACAATATTACCAATGAAATTGTGGTGGCACGAGATGGCGCCGAAGCTTTGGATTATTTGTTTGCGGCAGGACAGTATGAGAATCGGGATGTCAATGAAAAACCTCAATTGGTCTTGCTGGACTTAAAACTACCCAAAGTAGACGGATTGGAAGTGCTTCAAAAAATCCGTGAAAATGAGTCGCTCAAAAGGATTCCCGTGGTGATACTGACCTCATCCAAAGAGCAGCAAGACCTTATTAACGCCTATAACCTGGGAACCAATGCATATGTTCGAAAGCCGGTTGATTTTACTGAATTTGCTGAAGCAGTCAAGCAATTAGGGCTGTTTTGGTTGATTCTAAACGAATGTCCAGAGAGTTGAGCCAGATGAACAAGCCACTCCACACCTTAATTATAGAAGATTCTGAACCGGATGCGGAACTGGAAGTGCTTGCCTTAAAGCAAGGGGGCTTTGATCCGGTTTTCCAGCGCGTAGAAACCGCTGCGGAACTGCATAAAGCCTTAACATCTGCTTCCTGGGACATTATTTTATCCGATTATGCATTGCCTGGTTTCAGTGGGCCTGAGGCTTTGGAAATCGTCCAATCTTCCGGTTTGGACCTCCCTTTTATCATGATATCAGGTACCATTGGGGAAGAGGTCGCAGTGACCTCCTTAAAAGCAGGGGCTCATGACTTTTTAGTCAAAGGCCAACTGACTCGCTTAGTGCCTGCTGTGAATCGCGAGTTAGAGGAGGTACAACGTCGACAGGCAGCCCGACTGCTGGAAAAGAAGTTTCTCATCACGTTTGAACAAGCTGCTGTAGGGATTGCTCATGTCAATGCCAGTGGACAATGGCTGCTACTGAATCAAAAATATTGTCAGATTTTAGGCTATTCTTCTTCTGAACTGCTCGGGCATGCCTTTCAAGAGGTGACTTATTCAGAGGACCTAGAAGCAGAGCTGTCGCAATTTCAGCGCCTGAAAGAGGGAAAAATACCTGCTTATTCAATAGAGAAACGCTATATTCGGAAAGATGGGAGCCTTATATGGGTTAACCTGACGGTTTCTGGCGTCTGGAACACAGCATTTGATTATGCCTTGGCCGTTGCAGAGGATATTACCCAGCGAAAAGCCATGGAGCAATCACTGAAAGAGTATACTCAACGTTTGGAACAAAGTAATCAGGAACTGGAGCAGTTTGCCACCATTGCTTCCCATGACCTACAAGAACCATTACGCAAAATCCTAGTGTTTAGTGAGATGCTGGCTGGTACAGTCTCTCCTGAAGGGGCTGATTATCTCCAGCGGCTACAAGTCGCAGTGAGACGCATGCAGAACCTAATTTCGGATTTATTAAACCTTTCTCGGATTAACCGCAAGGGGCAGCCCTTCAAGCCTATTCACCTAGACCCACTACTCCAAATGGTGTTGGATGATTTACATGTGGCGTTAGAAGAAACTCAGGGCCAAGTGATTGTAGAGCCTCTAGGGATTGTGGAAGGCGATAAGAGTCAAATTCATCAGTTGCTTCAAAACATCATTGGAAATGCCTTAAAATACCATCGGGAGCACGTTCCACCAGTTATAAAAGTTTCTGGGCAGCTGATGGAAGCTGGTAAAACGTATCAAATCACTGTGGAGGATAATGGGCTTGGCATTAAGGAGGAATATTATGGTCGGATATTTGAGCCATTCCAACGTTTACATGGGGTCAGTCTTTATCCGGGAACCGGCATGGGATTGACGATTTGTAAAAAGATAGTAGAGCGCCACAACGGAAGTATTTCAGTAACTAGTCAAGTGGGTCAAGGGAGCCAATTTAGGATAATTCTACCCTTGGTTAATCCTGTGACAGCTCCTGTTGCAAATTTAAGCCCACCTATTTTTAAATGATTGTAAAAATAGCGATATATTACTCATTATTTAGTACGCTGGCATACAGCAAAAGCCGAGTTCGAAGGGATGGATTGGAATCCAGAGTTTTCAACCGAGCTGCCAAACGGGCCAATTGGGCCGCACGTTGCTGTTTATGTAAGACAATCCCTCGTTTGCTTGGTGGAAGAAATCCGCCTTGTTCATAATCCCGCAAACAAAGCTCCAGTGTATTGGCCAGAGTAGTCAGAAGTTTTAAGACCATTTGACTGAATAGACTCATTGGGGGCATTCTTCCGTATGTTTATGA
This sequence comes from Candidatus Melainabacteria bacterium, assembly GCA_902168245.1. GTDB lineage: Bacteria > Cyanobacteriota > Vampirovibrionia > Vampirovibrionales > Vampirovibrionaceae > Vampirovibrio. The sequence goes on along the minus strand of CABHPA010000165.1, from coordinate 7,102 downwards.
ATGGGGATTGATATACACAGTGCTTAAAACCCTGTAAACCAAGGCGGATCACAACTGGCGCAAGCGTTGTAAATAGAGCCATAATTGGTATTGGTGCTGGTTCTGGCATTTCCCCAGGATTTCAGGGTGCCATCCGCATATAGCCAGAATAAAATTGATTTGCCAGGGCCATTGGTCGTTGATTGAGCCTGCCCATCCGGGTCAAAATAAAAATAAATGGCATTGGTAGTTGCCGTACCCCCAAACGCAATGGCGGGGCTAAAATGAAGAATACCGCCATTATGGAGCCGATAGCAGGCATATCCGCCTGTGCCACAGGTAAAATTGGTAGAGCCCTGCTCCCAGTCAATGCTATCCGTGGTACTTGACTTGACATAATTCAGATAAGGCGTTAAGTCCTGACAACTGGTACTTGCGCTAATAGAGCCATGCCCCTGCCTGTATTGCTCAAAAGCAGCAATTAGCGCAAATGCTACATCCTTTGTTTCCGCTGTGTATTTACTGTTTAGGTTTGAATTGGCTGCATTGAGAATTGCAGGGACTGTAAATGTCATTAAAAGACCCATAATGCCCAATGCGATTAATATTTCCACCAGGCTGAATCCTCGGGAGACCTTGCATCGGGCGATTGTATTGAAACGGCGGGGTGTCATCATTGCTGAGTCCTTTTCTTGATCTCAATCGCGTTGATAAACGCGTTGGGGTCATTGGACGAAGAGTCGATGGATAAGGTCAGGTTCAGCACCCCGTCGGTCACGTTCACGTCATACATTCTGACATCCGCTCGGTATAGGCCGCCCGTACTTTCATACGGGCTGTAGGGGCCGTGCATGTTCATTTTTACGCCTTCCAGGTAAATGTTGAACCGGCGTGTGCTGGTAGTGCCGTTAATTGCGTTCCATGTTTCCGCGAAATACATTTTGACGGTATAGGTGCCGTTTTCCACATCGGCGGAAAAATTGATGGTAGGCGCATAACGGTAGTTTTGAAACAGGGCGTCATCGTTGCCGGTGGTGTTCACAATATCGTCGCTGACACTGGCCGTGGAGTAGCTGGCGGTCATGCCCGCAATTTTGTTGGTGGCATCATATAGGTAATAATCGCCGAACCAATTGCGTCCGCAGTTGTCGATCAGGGAGTTAGTGTAATCTCCAAAACGATAGCGCAGCACTTTGGCGTACTGAATCAGCGTCGTCTTGTACCGGGGAGAACTGGTGGCATCGGTGGAATTGTTGTACAGGTAAAAATCCGTGGTTCGCTTCATGCTGGTAGTGGCACCGCTGTTGGTCGTATCCACCACCCGCCTGTAAGGAATAGTCTGCCCGGACTCGCTGACGCTGGTGTTCATGGAAGAATCGGTAAAACGACTGACGAAATTAGGCTCATCCGGGTTGATTTCATCCTTCAGGCTGTTCAGCAGAATGCTGCGGGTGGATTGCAGGTAGGCTCCCCGACTGGTTTGGGCGGTTTGGGTCATCAGCAAGGTAAACGGAATGATAATCACAGACAAGAAGGTCATTATCAGCAGGACTTCCACCAAAGAGAAACCAGTATGACAATGTGGAATATGCCTTTTAGGGTTTCTATACCGGGGGATAATCATTACAAGACTCCGAAGTAGCTTTGCTGATCGTTGTAAAGTATGGTTCTTTCACTGCTGCTGAGTACTTTTGAAAAGATAATCTCTTCTGAAATCGTGCCGGTGAAGTAATATCCATTCCCATAGCTTCCTACATAAATGGTGGCATCCGTATTGGTAGTTGATGCCGTACCCGTTCCAACAGAAGTATTGGTTTTATACAGGGTACCTAACCTGCTGGAGTGAACAAAGGTTGCCAAGATGCTATAGAGCGTATTTTGCGTCAGGGCTGTACCAGAGCTTACAAAGGTGCCGTTATGATACAGATTCAGATAATTGCTGCTGTCAATATAGAAGCTATCCACACCATTCCCACTAAAAAAATCCTGATCGCTACCAGCATTGGTCACAAAACTAATGACAGCACTTTTGCTATAATCAGCGCTGGTAACCATCCCCGTACTTCTGTTTAATGTTTGCGCGCCTTTGAACTGGATTGTGGGTCGTCCTCCCGTCCCATATATATTTCTGGTGGAAATATAGGGTTGCTGAGAGGTGGTGCTCTGGCTCACATCGTAACCATTGCCGCTCTGGTCGTACCAGGTCTTAATATATCCCCAAGCATATTCCTTCATACTAAAGTAATAATTCAGTCCCCGTTTGAGGGCATTATTATTATTCGTGGATAAAACGGAATCATAGACGATGACTTCGTTAATATAACCATCAAAAAACTCACTGGCAGATGAATATTTGGAGCCTATAGAAAACCCACTATTTCCTATCGCTAATGAGCCTTGACTGGAAGTGCTGCGAGTGCCAATCATGCCGTTGTAATATTGGAGTACATTATTAGCTTGGCTGTCATCGACTGTAACGAGCGTATAGTATGGGGTATTTGTGCTGAAGGAAAAGCCCGATGTATCATTATTTTGCCCAGAAAAGCCAATGGTTTGGCTGCCTCCCCAGCCAGTGGAGCATAGAGCACTCCGTTTATTGTTCTGAACCGTAGAGGCATTTTGTTCCACAATGACTTCATCACTGGTGTTTTGTGTGGTTGACCAAAGGGTTACATAGGTATAGGTGTCATCTCCAGCCGCTAATGGGGTGGAGGTAGTTGTTAATGTAGTTGAAGACGTTGAAATAAACCGAACGGCCGGTCGATTATTCATCGTTTCCAAGATGCCAGCATTTACAGTGCGAGGCTGCTTTGAAGTGGTAGTCTGAGAGACATCTTTACCATTGCCGCTTTGATCATACCAGGTCTTTATGTAGCCACTACCAGTTCCCACAAAATCAAGTAAAGAGGTACTATCCAAATCCCCACCTGAGGTAAATCCAATGTCTTGTTCCGTACTATCGCTGGAGCGCCTGACTCGGATGGCTGAACCAGTGTAAGCGCTCCTCAACTTGCGTAAGCTATAGGCAGCTGCTGCGCCAGTCACCGTATCCAACGGCGGAGTGGTATTGCCCAAGAACGTTTTTAGGCTGTCAACATCCAAATCCCCATTGGGAGCAAAACCAATATCTTGTTCCACACTGTCGGAAGGCCGAACCACCCGAATCGCAGAACCGGAATAGGCGGAACGTAGTTTGCGAAGAGAATAAGCCGCACTGGTTCCGCTAATTGTATCAAGTAGGTAACTGTTTCGATTAATGGGGATCAATTGGGAAAGACTATAACTGGATGAACCGACTATAGCTGTTACCTTGACCAGAAAAGCATCGCCTCGAGCGGCGGTCATAGTGGCGGAATAGGAGCCAAGCGTCGTGGTTGAACCGCCTAAAGAGGCTGGATCGTTTGGGATGGTGACTGATGTGGTGGGATAGGTATAGGAGGTATCTACGGTTTGGTTATTGTTTCGTTTGGTTTGGATATCATTTAAAACAGTTTCCATCCCTATTTTAGCCAATTCTTGAGCCGATAGACTGTCTTGGCTGCTGCTTCCCAGGTAAACTAAGCTCACAGGAGCTGCCACCATTTGCAAGGAAGCCCCGATCAGTACGGTACTGACCAGGAAAACCATTAGCATCGCTAGGCCATAACCAGACGATGCCTTTTTAGTGGTGTATACTACAGGATTGCTCACAGGCATTGATGCTTGTCCTGGAAGGGAGTTGACAATATGAAATACTGTCAATCCGGTTAAGCAAGGGATTGTTGCTTGATGGACATTTGAAAAATAGGAATAACACTTTATGACGATTATATCGGATATTTTTCAAAAAACTGAAGGGCGTCTATTAAATAAAATTTTTTGCAGACTGTCTACTGCAGAGACGAGTTCCCCAAACTTATTACACCTAGAAATAATTCTCCAAACACCATGTTTTCCGAATTCCCGCTGGGCCAGTTTCTCTGCCCCTTCGTCAAACAGCGTCTTTGTCTACCAAGCTTCTCCTGTAATCGCTTATCTTCACTGATTCTACAGAGGAAATACTTCAATACTCTGGGCTTTATGTCCCCTTATGCAGAGGTTCTCAGGGATTAAGCGTGTAGATAAGGATTCCGGCGAATATATGCAATTGGATAGTCAAGTCCTGCCCGCTCTTTAAGGAATATAATGGCTACGATACTCTGACCATTTCTTATTCCTGAACAAGAATAGGCAATTTGATCCAATCGATAGTTGACTTTAGAATCGCTTTTTGAAAGCATGCGAGGCATTTCTCACTTGATTCGAGGGAGCCTGCTATGAGAACTATCCTATTTTCATCTGCTTCAAACCCATTACCAGTCAGGCAACAACAAGCTTTTCTGAGTTCACAACCAGTTCAGGCGGCCCTAATGGGAAGAACAGAGGCTATTCATCTTCCAGGGTCGCTTAAAGACCAGAAATTCCATGCTGATACCTTTATGAGAGTTGCCTCGGTGAAATCGTCGCAAGCTAATACATTGCATTTTAGTGGCACGTTGGCTTACCGTGACAGCCAGCCCCGATTTCCTGGGCATTCAGCAACGGGTCAGCCAATTTCTTCCCGACCGGGAAACCAGAAGGCCCAAAAGGATTTGTTTATGCAAGCCCCTGTAAGTCAGGCAAGAGACATGGGACTTGGCAGTCAAACAAAAATTAAAAAATTGGATTCCTATTTTAGTCTACCCAAGTTTGGGTTCCGTGATGGCCCCCCAGCGCCAGACGATGACCCTTTTTCCCAACCGCCAACCGATTATTATGAACCACCGCCTCAAGAGCCACAGCCTGCACAGCTTATAGAATACATTGTTGACTCAGATGACAATGTTATCGGCCATTATGACCCCAACACTGGAGAGACCACATACTACGAGTAAACAGAATTAAGTAAGATACTGCTGCCGAAAAGCAATATCTATTAAATACAATGTTGCCAATAGCCATCTTTCAGACTACGCTGCTGGCTAAATGGTTCCACTCAAATAGGGAGTTCCAGATGCCAAGCGTTTCTTCATTTTCACTAACCGTACCTACCAATCTATACATGCAAAAGCAAAGATCGCTCTCCTCTTCACTGAAATTCAGTGGACAATAGTCTGAACAGGCTCCAGACGATCAATTCGTACCTTCTCCGAAGCCTCAACCCCCTAAGCATTGGAGCCAGGAAGATGAAGCCCTGAACGATCCTAGAAATAATCCTTATTCGCCTGAAAACGTGCAAAATGGACCAAAAGAGGGGCGGCCACACTGGCCTCAACCAGATACGTCAGAAGTAAATGGTGATCCCAGGGTTAGGAAAGGCCGCTAAAGCTTCCCCATGCGTGAATACATTCAACCCGGTTTTGCCAAACAAAAAAACAACGTGAAGTGGACAAGCTGGCTGTATTCACGCATGGGGAAGCGCCTCTGAAACTCTAACCACAAAGAAATGTTTCAAAAAAGCCGTTGGGATCAAGAGAACAAAAACCGAGGAGCCTGTTTGTATCTGGCTCCTCGGTTTTCTGAATAGCTTCAGGGTGTCGGTTAAGGCTCAGAAAATGAAACAGAATAGGTAATTTCGTTTCAATTTTCAGCATTTTGGACTACATTAGTGTAGGCCTCTTTATGAAATAAGTGATAAACCTCTATAATCTGGATTATTGCTTGGGCCTGCAATAATCCAGTTTTTATCAGGATTGGCGTCAAATTCAGCCATTAAATCTTTTGCAAGCTGGATGTCTTCTGTTGATACACCATGGGTGCTGCCATTTTGAATAATTGCTTGCAGGTCATTTCTTCCGATTTTTCCATCTTTGGGAGCATTTGGAGCATTTCCGCCATTGCCATTTACTGTTCCGCGAACTCCATCCTGTCTGGAATCGTTTTCCAATTTATTTATTAAATAAGATCCAGTATTAGTACCAGAAGTATTACCAGGGTTTCCAACGGACATAGGGCTTTCTCCTTTCTGCTGACTCGTTTGCCTAACGTCGTGTCTGTCAATCAGATTGCAAAATAAACGCAAGCCGTCGCGACGCCAGCATTTTGCCAAAGCGATTGAATTTGCTAATTTCCTCTCGACAATCGTTATTGGGCGGGGAGGGGTACCACGAACCCTATTCCCTGTCCTATAAAGACAGCCAGTGTTTTTCGTATCCTCTCGTGTAATCAATTGGGAAGTGAGTTAGTCCAAAATAGAACATTATGCGCTTCGCTATTACGCCTCAATGAAATAAAAACAATATATTTTAACTAATTGCTTAGTCTTGATAATTGGGGTTTGAGGAGTAGTGGTAGTATGAGTAGCCTGGATGGCCCTGTTGCAATTTTTAAGAAGAAACGGGTTTCCTTTGTTGTTCCTTACTTTTAGGATGCCTAAAGCCCGAAGTTTCTGTTGATTAGACACACTTCGCCCTTGACGCCCGGTTGGTATCGCCAGGGACTGCCTTGTCCTTTTTTGAGGGCTCGCATGACCTCGAACCCCTTGAGGGTGGCGTAGGCGGTCTTCAGGGATTTAAAGCCCAGGGTGGGCTTGACCAGTCGTTTCAGTTTGCCATGGTCGGATTCCAGCCGGTTGTTGAGGTACTTCACCTGTCGATGTTCGGTTTCAGGCGGCAGCTTGCCTTCCTCCTTGAGTTCTTGAATGGCTGCGCCATAAGCAGCTGCCTTATCCGTATTCAGTTTCTGGGGAAAAGCCCAGCGGCTCAAGCCTTTGATGCTTTTGGCCAGAAACCGCTTGGCGGCTTTGGTATTTCGGGTGGGTAAGAGGTAAAAATCAATGGTATTCCCGTCTTTATCAAGAGCGCGGTAATAATAGGCCCATTTCCCTTTGACGTTGATGTAAGTCTCATCCAAGCGCCAGCTGGTGCTGGTCGGTCTGCGCCAATACCAGCGCAACCGCTTTTCAATCAACGGGGCGTATGCTGAACCCAGCGGTACAGCGTGGTATGATCCACCTCAATGCCTCGCTCTTCCAGCATTTTGTCCAGCTTCCGATAGCTGATACCAATTCCATCAATTAAGGGCATTTAGAATCCATCCATAACCGACAATGGATTGTACCAGGCCTGGATTATCGTAGAAGTGCTTTAATTGAGCTTCTAATTGGTTTTCCACTTCATCTAAACTG
>CABHPA010000164.1 GCA_902168245.1 Candidatus Melainabacteria bacterium | reverse complement strand
AATCGATTTAGAAATTGTCAAACGCAACGAAGCGGGATTTAAAGTTCTGCCTCATCGCTGGATTGTGGAACGAACCTTTGGTTGGCTCAATCCTTGTCGACTCTTGGCCAAAGAGTATGAGAAAACCATTTCAAGTAGTCAGAGCGATATTTACATTGCTTTGATCCGGCTTATGCTCAAACGATTCGCCCCTGTTTAAACTTTTCAGACGGCCTCTTAGGCTGTCCATCAAAATAGCCTAAACAGATTTTTTGAACATCTTTTACTGTTATTGGGGAGCTTGTCTGTTGGGCAAAGACAGGCCAAAGGGGAAGCAACAGAGCCATAACCAAGGCTAATCTAAGCAATAAAAAAGGCATACACGATAACCTGAGGATGTTTTAACCTCATCTATTATAAACACGACCAAGACATAGATCCCACATGAGCCGGCTTGTAATATTCCGGTTATTTAGTTGATATACACTCTTTCGCTTGATGAGTTTCCTTCAGTGGGTATGATGGCAAGAATTGATGAGCTTTCGAAGTGCGAATGGAATGAAAAGATATGCCTATGTTGGGTTTTATTGCTGAGGTTCTAAATGCCAAACCCCAAATTTAAAAAAACGTTCTATGAGTATGCTTTTTCAATAATCCTTTATCTGGGCGGCATGGCCTTATTGGTATTTGTTGGGTTTGGATATATTGGACACAACAACACAGAAGGCAGATTGATGTGTCTTGCCTTATTTACTGGAGTTGGTGCGCTTATTGGCTCAATTGTAACAAGTAATTTGCAATCCAAGGATGAACAACAAAGGGTAGACTGGCAAATTGAAGAGGCATTAAGGTCTATTCGGAATAATCTGCTGGGCATTGAGTCTGAGATATCAGAGCTAAAAAGTGAAGTAATATTGGCGGCTCAGGACATTGACTGGATACGTGAGGATGTTTCTGAGATTAAAACAAACCTTGAGAAAGACTTGGATATCTACACTGAGGGTATTGAAAACGGTTATTCAAATTGGGAAAAAAGCCTCAAGAGCTAATCAAGCCTTTTAGACGCTCTCAGCCAGAGCATTTAAAAGCAGTCGGCTAGATGTATTTATTGTTATTGTGTGCACTTTTTCTGGAATCCATCTCTATGACTGGTTTACAGCCTGTCCAAAAAAATCCACTTTTTGTCATGTCACAAAGAATCAAGCCGAGGGTTCTAGGCTATCACAAGGCGCAATATCAACAATCTCAAAGGTTCTATCGATATCTTTACGACTGAGAACATCCCGACCTCGTGATATGGCATGGATGAACCAGGTATCACTTGCTCGATCATAAAGCTGCCGTATAGGCCCATCATCCTGCAGGCTTTTTCGGCCCCAAATTGTGCTGATCTGCTGAACCCCTGAGTGTTGGAGGACACCGAGTATCATGTGAAATAGGTTTCTACTGGCCACTTCTTTACCGTCTTTATAAGCCCGTCCTCCCAAGACTAATGCATGCAATGGCCCCTTACCCGAAAGATCTGAAACATCAGAGGCAAGCCCTTCTTGGGTTTTCTGGGCGTGACGGGATAAAGTCCGGCCAGGGTGTAAATGTGCAGATGAGAGTGCCTCTCCATTATCCACACTGACCGTACTGCAATCGTAGATATCATCTGTAAGGGCTTCTGGTTTTAGTTTTACCCGGCTTTCAATTTCCCAAGGGTAATGAGCGTATTCCCCTCTGGCTATCATGGCCTCTTTACCATCTTTTTCCCATAGCTGCTCATCAAAGTCATCTTCAGAAACAAACTTGAGCCTAGACGAAAACTTAACAGGAGATGGCGCATGAGAGATATTCATAAATGACTCCAAGACAAGGACTATGAAAGATGATGACCCTCTAATAAACACGGTCAATCCGACAATTTGCCTATTCCATCAATAATATTGTTTTTGAGCCAAGGAAGTAACCGTATACACTATCATTCCAAAGCGGTACAATATAAAAGTTACTGTATACGGAACCGATCCAATGACCACACGAGGCGGCCTACGCCCAGGAGCCGGAAGAAAACCCAAGCGAGGGGAAGTCACTGACCCCATTGTTACCCGCATCAAGCGATCAAACCGGGAATGGTTGATGGCGGAGAAAGAGCGCACAGGGCTAGACACTGGCGTGATACTGGATCAACTGATTGAAGCCCACAAGAGTCAACCATAGTGAGTGTTTTATGTCATCAGCAGTGAATAAAACGTTTGATGAAATCGCTGAAATATATGGGGGAATAGCCCTGTCACTTCTTCGGAACGCTACCGGCAATGGTGGCGAAGGGATAACCGGGCCGCATGAAATGGAAAAGCTTGCCTTGGCTGCGTCTGATCGCATTGACGCTGATGTTAAAGCCCGGAAAATCAAGCTGGCGAACCTAAACCCCTATTTGCGTATAACCCTGCTCCATTTTCTGGACTCTGCCCTTAAACGTGGCCTAGCAAGCGAAGAACAGCGCAAGCGGGCACAGAATCTACTCAGGGTTATGAAAAGACAGGAACGCGCTGAACAGATTGAAATGTACGGCTATGCGGATGATGAAGATGACTAAGAAGCAGGACTTGCAGCCGGATCCGGAAAAACGGCCAATGGCCCCAGAGCATCAAAAACAATGGGATGCCTACGCTGAAAAAGCTTTGAACGCCCCAACACCGCCAAAGCTGGTTAAAGATGGCGACTCCTACCAGATCAACATGCCGCCAGAAGGTCTTGCTATGCAGCTTCTACAATTGCATAACCTGACTGGCACTGTGTTTCCTGAAGCTGGAACCCAATTACTCAACCAGATCCTTGATATTACAGAGGATGGCCGCCGAAATAACGCCCTTGCCCTGGTAACTGAGATTCAGCCCAAAGACCCGATTGAAGGAATGCTTGCGGCTCAGATGCTAGCGGTCCATAACATGGCTATGAAAAAGGCTAAAACCGCCATAAATGGTAAAGACCTGAACATGAAGCAGGCTGAACACGCAAACCGCTCGGCAATGGCCGCTATGCGCTTGTTTACCGCCCAAGTGGAAGCATTGGCAAAGTGGCGCAGCAAGGGAAAGCAGAAGATCGTGGTGGAGTACCTGGACAACCGAGGCGGCCAAGCCATCCTTGGGGATGTAACCAAGGGGGGAGGGAATGGGGCATGAGCAAGGAAACTGCGAATCCACCCTATGAAAGAAGTCAAAAAGAGACAAAACGAGTCAAAAAACCTGCAAATTTTGGGAAGATTCACTTGGTAAAAACGCCAAGATGCGGAGCCAAGCGCCGCCGCAGGGAAGAACTATGCAAAGCCCCAGCAATGGCAAATGGCCGCTGTCGAATACATGGGGGGACAAGCACCGGCGCTCGTACGGAGGAAGGCAAAGCACGAGCCCGGCAAGGCAATCTCAAGCATGGCTATTACACCCAGGAAGCAATTGAACAACGCCGTCAAGACAGAAAGCTCTTAAAACAGCTCAGGGACGACCTAAAGGGCTTGTTTTGATCGACCCACTCAGATTTTGAGTATGCTTATCGAGCTTGCGAGTTAGGCCCAAGCGTACCGGTACGGTACACACTATAAAACTAATGATTTGCTGCCAAAGGCAATCACTTAAACGAAAACGGCAGGACTTACCTTGAAGCGTTCAGCCAGCTTCCGCACATGGCTTAAATTCATTTCCCGTTTACCGCTCAGGACTTCAGACACAATGCTTTGAGTCCCGAAAATATCAACCATATCCTTTTGCTTCAAGTCGTTTTGCTCCATCAGGAACTTTAAAACGCTGAGAGGCGTAGTGGGTTCCGGTGTGTAAATCTGGCTTTCATAGTGGGCAATAGCATCAGCCACAACATCAATGACCCGATAAAGGGGATTACCGGGATCATCTCCGGTAATATCCATTAAATCGCCAACCAACTCCACCGCCCGTTCATGGCTGGCGTCGTCTTTAATGGCTAGAACTTCAAGCAACTGGCTTACCTGCTTTGAGCTGGCCGCCTTAATGAAAGTCTTGATGTCGCTTTTTCCATGATTCCTTGCTGTATTCGGCATGGGTCATAATCTCCCGAATATAGACCGTTTGAGCATTGAAATGGAAAGATGCCGCTAAACGGTACTTGTTACCGGAGATATCAAACACGTAGCCCTTAACCACAACATCAACAGAGTTGCCAAAAGTACCTTTTAAATCCATCAAGTTACCGAAGTAACCCTTATGAATGGTTTTGTACCAGTTTTCTAGCGATTCTGAACAATCAGGATGCTTGATTTTAAAGGTTTCAATAGGTCTACGTGAAATGATTCTCATGTACTTATGTTATCGCATTATGCGATATTGTGCAAGCCCTAAATTCGCAATTTGCGATATTTGAATATTTTTGTGCAACGCTCAAGTCTATTTGAAATCAAAAAAAGTGGAGCCTTTATGTTGATAGATAGAGAGGCTCGGTTTATGCTCACACGCTTCACACTTGAACTCGATAGTTAGCCCTTGGCGGCGGCCACTTGGACTGCCCTGTATATTTGCGTCAGTTATCACCGATTGCCGTGTAACTGTTACATGAAGCCCTTGGATTGCGTCTTCATCACGTTCAAATACTTCTGTAGTAATTTGATGCAAGAATTCCGACTTGCAAGACGGACATTTTAAAGCACCATAGTCCGTAAAAATCAGGCTCATATCCTAAAATCCCTCTCGATTAATAAAGTGTAGCCCCAGCTAATACTTAAGCAGGTTAGCTTGAATTTGATCATAGCACTGGGAATCTAGGAGCGGATCTTATGAGTTTTCCCCTCCTCCAAACCTGTTTTTACCCTGCTAAGGTTAACGGCCAATTTTCCCTGAGTGAAGTCGATTGAATTTTCAAGCGACCAACACCAGGTGCAACCAATAGGGAGGAGAACTCCGAAACCGCCTATTTTCTTCCACCCTCAAATACCCGATAATATAGACAGGCACTAACCGGGGGAATGATATGGAAGCATTAAACCAAGGTGTAGCATTAAGTTGGACACCCAGCGCCGTCTATTGCGAAGATACTAACCAGCATTGCGGGAATTGCATCAACTTCGATATTGTTGGAACCAGTTGTAGTATGCTAGAAGTGATCCGGATTTTAAAAGCCAAGGGAGTCCAGCCAGCAGCCAAGCCAACGCGCGAAAGCTGCCACGCAATGGTGAGCATCAAAGAGACTGAAAATGCTTGGCTTGCTGGACGATTAACGGCAACGGCATAAAGATCAATGCGAGCGAGTTTGGCCCCTCAATACCCTTATTTTGACAGCCTCAGAAATAGAAACATGTTCAAATATGAACACACTCAAGAAAATAATGTTAAGAGAAATTGAGACTTATGACAGGGATGACTAGTCTTAGGTGTCTAGTCGAAAACTACGCATCCACTATGTATTCAATACGTTATGGCTAATGCATGATAACTTATTAGTGATGTGTAAATGACATACTAGTGATCCACTTGGTAAATTATGCTAGTGCAAAAGTGCAACTCATTCAGTATAGTTAACAAGTATCAACACACGCATTTTGCACGTGCAGCAAACTGTTGATGCCTGTTAGGATCATAAAAAAAAGCAGTAAGCAGATCTGGTTACAAACCAGGAGGGTGCGCGTGAATTACTGCCAAGTGCAATCAAGAGAGAGACTTCACTGGAGTGACGCCAGCGGTTCGTAGCCAAATCGTCACAAGACCACCTGCCTGTAACTGCATAATTTATGTACAGCCAGATTGGTTTTAAAACAAATACATTTTTCAGGCAGCCATATACAGTGGTTGCCTTTTATTTTGCGAAAAAAGAAAAACGTTACGTTACTGTACGTTACATTTCGCTATTCAATTTTGCCAGAATTTGTTCTAATAAACCTCATCGGGTTTATATACAAACAATCACCCGAAAAATGTATTTGTTTTAAATATAAAAAAAGAAAGAAGCAGTCTCAAATGAAGCCACTTTCCACCAAGGAAGCGGCCCAGCGACTGCATGTAACACCCCAAAGCGTAAGAAACTGGATTGAGCGCGGGATGTTGCAGGCGAAGCGCATTGGCCGTAATTACAAGATCCCTGTCAGCGAACTGGAGCGACTCTTAGGAGAACCATGTCCGCATCCTATATAGGCATTGCCTAATAGTACGGAAAGAGAGTTTTATCCATTAGATAGGGAGTGACAAATGAAAAACAAAAAAGCCCACCGGGGTAACGGTGGGCGTGAATCAAAGCTATTATCCAATTATACCACCCATGACTTATTAAAGAAGCGTACCCCAAAGCAAAACCTTTTCTTGCCCGCATTAGATGCTGATTTGCAGGTTCAATATTACGCTGCAAAACATGCGGATGCGGAGATGGCGCGGCTTGAATTTGCAGAATGTTTCCAAATTCTGTCCGAGGCTTCTGCGCATTTTGATGCAATGCAGGCCCGCAAGCTGAAAAACACACTTGCTGAATCTACCCGTTTTCTGAGCTTGAAGGGGGTACAGGAATGAAGACTGCTACTGAAATTGCACAATCGTTGAATATGCGCCGTAATGGTCGTTCTTGGTTGGGAGATTGCCCAGCTTGTGGCTACAGGCAATCATGCAGTCTGTCCGAAAAAGATGGAAGTCCTGTATTGTACTGCCATGCCTGCCAAGATCCCAAATCCGTATGGCAAATCATCAAAATCCAAAATCACGAATACATTACAGCTAAAGTTGCTAAACATGCTAAACTGCCTCCCAATCAAATGGCATTGAAGTTATGGGAAAACAGCCTTCCAGCGCAAGGAACAGCCGTTTCAGAATATTTAAAAGCCCGTGGGTTCATGCAGAAATGCCCTGATGATGTCCGGTATTTGCCAAAGCATAAACACGCCGAAAGCGGCTTATACTTCCCGGTTATGCTGTCGGCGGTTCGCGATAAAGCGGGTATAGTTCGGGCTGTCCACAGAACATTTCTGAAATCAGATGGCAGCGGGAAAGCCTCAGTGAACCCGGCCAAAATGTCCCTTGGGCCTCTAGTCGGGGCTTCGGTCCACTTGGCTTCGGCTGGCCCAATTTTAGCCATTTCGGAAGGCATTGAAACCGGGTTATCAGTAATGCAGGAAACCGGCTTGCCTGTCTGGGCAGCTCTTTCCACCGCTGGAATGATTGGTTTGGAACTTCCCGAAGTAGCTCAGCAAATCTTCCTGATGGCTGACAATGATGCACCCGGCTTAAAAGCCGCAAAAGCCGCAGCGACTAAATGGGCTTGCCAAGGGCGAACCATAAAGATTGTTTTTCCGCCAATTCCAGGCTCAGACTTCAACGATTTATTGAGGGCAAATTAATGATTAAGGAACTGATTGAAACAACAGAAGCTTTCACACCGGAAGAACCGCGCCCCCTGATGCGCGAGATCCCACCTTCTAGTCCTTACCCTGTGGATGCATTGGGAACAACCTTGGGATCAGCAACAAAAGCCATTTTCCATAAAGTACAGGCTCCTGAGGCTATCTGTGCCCAGTCCGTCCTGGCAGCAGGAAATCTAGCAGCTCAGGGGCATGTGAATGTCAGATTGCATACCGGGCAAAGCAGACCTATTTCGCTGGAATTGATCTCAATCCTTGAAAGCGGGGGGCGAAAGTCTACCTGTGACGAATTGGCACTGGGCCCAATCCGCGAGAAAGAGGACGAACTGGCAAACGAATACCGCTATCAGCTACGCAACTACAAAGACGATCTGGATATTTACGAAAAGGCCAGGCAAAACATTCTCAAACCCGGTAAAGGAAATAAGCAAGTCGATATCAGCGCACAGCGTTTGGAGTTAAAGGGTCTGGGCTCAGAACCTTTGGAGCCCCTGTATCCTATCATCACTCTTGCGGAAGCAACGCCACAAGGTTTGTTTAGGACTCAAACCAGCGGGCAACCCAGCATTGGTATTTTTACAGCCGAAGGTGGAATGGTTGTCGGCGGGGCTGGGATGACAGCAGATTTCAAGCTGGAATTTGCCTGTGTATTGTCCCAACTCTGGGATGGGGCTTCAATCAGGAAGGTAAGAGCCGGAAACGGTATCGTGGAGCTGAAGAACCGCCGCTTCAATATGCATTTGATGCTCCAGCCCGAAGTCGGAAGCTTGTTTTTGCAGGATGCGATATTGGAAGCCCAAGGTTTATTGTCCCGTGTTTTAGTAACCGCTCCTGCTTCTTTGATGGGTACCCGGCAATTCAATGAAACAGGATTTGAGTTTGATCATCAAATGGCTCCTTTTTATTGTGCTGTGCGGCATTTGCTTGATAAGCCGTACTCCCTGATTGAAGGGACTCAAAATGAGATTAAGCCAAGAGTGGTTGAACTGTCCGCCGGGGCAAAGGCTTGTTTGATCACTTATTTTAATCATGTTGAAAGTCAGCTCCGCCCCGGTGGTGAGATGGAATCCATCCGAGGATTGGCAAACAAGTTGCCTGAACATGCTGCCAGGTTGGCTTGCACAATTGCCATGCTGGATGACCCTGAGGTACAGGAACTCTCCAAAGAGAACATTGAGGCCGGGGTTACCCTTGCTGACTATTACGCAGAAGAAGCCTTTCGTCTGAAAGCCTCTAGCGAGGCCGATACCAATTTGTTACTTGGGCAGCGTGTCCTTGAATGGTTGCTCAAATGGGACGAAGACCTAATATCCCTGCCGGATATTTACCAACATGGGCCGTCCAAAGTGAGGAATCAACAAGAAGCTCGGCGCATAGTGGCTTTACTGGAAGATCACGGTTGGTTGTCTGAAATTGAAGGCAGCAACGTTGTAAATGGGAAAAAACGGAACACTGCCTGGAGAATCATGAGGGCTTCAAAATGATCAAACGATTCGATCCAGCTTTAGCAACTTTAGCAGGTTTAGCAGACCCCCAACGGAAAAATGAAAAAAATGAATCCCAAATCCAATGGGCAATTAACGAACTAAACCAACTCAACCAGCGCTGGAAAAAAGCGGCTGATTTGGAGACTTCTGGCTACTTTGAAGGCAAAAGCCCTGAATATGAGGAGAAAGTTTGCCAGCAGTTACGCCAAATATGCGCCAGGGCAGGGGAACTCTGGGAAGTCATCACAGAGACTTGCCCTCATAAAAAAGAAGAACTCAACGCACTTGAACTTTTTGATTTTTAGAAGGGAGCGAACAAACATGGAAAACAAACCTTACATTTACCCGGATGGTCGGATGAGATCAAAAGACGCTAGCTTGTATACTGGTTTTAGAGAAGGAACTCTTTCAAACTGGCGAGTGATCGGCAAAGGCCCCCGGTTTATCAAGCGCGGTACTCGTGTTTTCTACTTCCAGGCAGACCTGGACGATTGATTGACCGCTGCGGGTTTTTGCTACAGTACAGCTCAAGCCCATTTTGCATTAAAAGATACCCAGACCCCGAAAGAGGCAGAAAAAAATAATGGCGAAGAAGTTTGATAAACTCACCCGCCCGGCAATGCGTGCTTTACAGCCGGGACAGGAACTGAATGAGCATGGCATCCGCTATACCAAATTAAAGACTGGGGATGCAAGGTTCACGGTTGATATTAAAGTAGATGGCCGCCGTATTCATAGAGTGATTGGGCTTGAGTCTGAAGGCGTAACCCGCCAGCAGGCAGAAGAATTTATTGAGCAGACCAGAACAGAATCCAGGCAAGATCGCTTGAACCTCCCGAAAGGCCGTAAAGTATCGCTCAATTTTAAGAAGGCAGCAGATGATTACCTTGAAAGACTGAAACAGAGCGGGGGGGAGGATATTAAAAGCAAGACTCACCGGCTTAGAGACCATCTGACTCCCTTCTTCGGGGAGAAGGTCATTGACCAGATCACCACTTTTGACATTGAGCGGTACAAGAAATTCAGAATGGATGCCCAGGCTTCCCCATCCACCGTAAACCGGGAACTAGTGGTTCTATCTCATTTCTCTGCCAAAGCCCTTGAATGGCACTGGATTGATCATAAGCCATTTAGCATCCCACGCCTTAAAGAGGCGCAAGGCCGGATTACATACTTAACCACAGAGCAGGCCCAGAAAATGCTGGAAGTGGCTGCAAAAGATGATTGTCCTTATATTTATATGTTTGTTCTGATTGGATTAGACACAGGGATGCGATTGAGTGAGATCCTGCAAATCCGCATTGAGCATATTGATACTGAACGCAGGGTGATCTATATCCCCAAAGCAAAGGCAGGCGATAGAGAACAGCCTATTACAAGGGAGCTTGCGGCTTTCCTGAATAAGCATTTGAAAACATTACCCTCAAAACAGAAGTGGCTTTTCCATTCTGACATTTCAAAAACCGGCCATGTAGTCAGCATAGTAACACCATATCGTCGAGTTGTTGAAAATGCAGGGCTAGACCCAAAAGAAGTGGTCAGGCATACCCTAAGACACACAGCCATTACCCATTTGGTACAATCTGGAATTGATTTACTAACGGTAAAAAGGATTTCAGGCCATAAAACCTTGCAGATGGTTGAGAAATACAGTCATCAGAACGGTGAGCATATTCAGGCGGCTATGGATACCCTCTCAAATCGCTATGCTCGAAATGTCAAAAAATTTGACAGAGAGCCGCAGAAACGCCGCAGAGTGGATGAATTTACGGAAGTTGTAACAGATCCAGAAGTCTTGAAAGCCTTGTTGGTATTGAGTGCCCCCGGTCGGACTTGAACCGACACGATATTACTATCAACGGATTTTAAGTTCAATGCGGCCTGGAGACGGTGACATTATAGCAATTTTGAGCTTTTTCTACACTTTTTTCAAATTTTACTTCATAAAAAATTACCAACTACTGAACCAATCATTTTAAATCCAATCAAAAAGCCTTTTTAAACAAGTGTTTTAGCCCCATGATCTACAAATACATGATGAAATATACCTGAACCATCTCGTAAGTAACTGGAAATAACTGGAACTATCTCGTAACTATGTGGAACTATAATGCACTTATCTGGAAGTAAAATTCAGGAAAAACTGTCTGTTTTGGGATAGTTTGATGAGAAACAAGCTTTCATGAGTCTTCGCTCGTTTTATTTGACCTATCCTGATTTGAGCTGCCGCAAGTAGCTTGGCACGCTTCTGGAACCAGTCTACTCTTGACACTAAAGGAATACACCTAGGGCTTGCAAAAAAATAATGTTCAGTTTAATCTCCCCATGCAGATAGGCTAAATAGTTTCGAGGGGTAACTACTGCATTGTTTTATTAGTTATGCTCAAGACAGGAAAAACGGCTTAGAGACTTACTGTGAGGTAATAATGTCTCTAGTTGTCATTGTGACTTGGTTTAGCCAAGTGAATTCCATTCGGGAGTAAGGAGGTTTATTTGAACAACACTCTTATTTTACCTGGTTTCTCTAGTCAGACATCCAGGGCCAAATCTAATGTCCGGTTTACCAAGACAGAGGCGATGCCTATCAATTCGAACCCACAACAGCGTGTATTCTTTAGCGGAAAGACAGAGCCTGCCAAGTCTTACTCATCGGGTGCCTCATTGGTATGGGAGCAAACGCTGCCAGGACTTGACCATCCCATAAAGATTGCCCAAAACCAGCGTTCTGACTTGAAAGATCGTGCCAAGATCACATTGACAAAAACGTCTGAGGATGAAAAACACATCACCTACACAGTGAGTCAGGGGTTTAAAAACGCGGAAACCAAGCTGCCGGACTCCATGCCAATTGCCACCTTGAAAGTTCCTAAAACATTACAAGCTCAAGATTTTCCAGATATTACCTTCTATGCAGCACCTAAAAAAGAGGGCCAAACAGCTATTATCAAGGGAAAATCCAACGTGTATATTCTACCCGAACAAGGAGGGCACCTTGTCTTTAGCAACGGGGTCGAGGTTCATATGAAGGGTCCCAAGCCAGCTAAGGTTGAGCTTGCCGCTGGCGTTGGACGGAAAGCGATGCCGATTCCTGCCGATGTGCCAGCTATCCTTGCAATTGGGGGGCATGGTACCCGAACCTCCGGTGTTACGGAAGTTCAAAATATTCCCAAGGCACAGCTTTCTCTGGGGGAAAACTCTACGTTGGAAACCATCATTAGGCATGTTCATGATCATGGTATTCAGCAAATTACAATGAATCCAATCACAAATACCCAAATTGCTTCAGTTCTTTCAAAATTGAGAAGTACCGGACAAGGGAAGTATGAAACACTACCTTCTCAGCCTGATGGCAACTTCGGTATCTTTTCAAAAGCCCTTGGAGCAAAGGTGCTACACCGGGATAAGCCTTTTCTACTCTATTTTGCAGATGCTGTCTCCGATGTGGATTTATCCAGAATGTATCAGGAGCACAATGAGAAGCAAGCCGATGTGACAATTAGTGCCTTTAAGGTTCCTCGTGAAGATGCTCACAAATATGGTATTTTCTATACTGAAGATCAAGATTCGGGCAAGGTGACAAAGTTTACCGAAAAACCCAAAGACAAGCCAAGCACAGACAACTTCTATGCGGCAAACGGAATTTATTTTTTTAGTCCGAAAGCAATACAGACAATCGAAAAAATAGTCAGTGATCCGGGGTTTAAACCAACAGACGCGGGAGAACTTGACTTATCCTATGATATTATCCCCAAACTCATCCAAGAACATCTGAACGTGCGGGTAGATTATGATCCAAACCAAATATGGCTGGATACAGGCAATCCATCTGCCTATCGAGGAACGGCGCATGCATTGCTCAGCACAGTGAAAGAACGACGTGAGCAGGCTCCCCTTGCAAAACACCTGCCCTCTTCTGATAACGCAGCCAACATGGTCGATGCTCAGGGTAATGTGTATCTGCAAGGTGCCGATAAAGCTGACCGGCAGCAAGATGGGATAGCTTTAATGCAGAACGCCATTACTGTGCCAAAGAGTTTGGCCACTGGTTTAAGGGCTCCAGATCAGCTTAATGTGATGGCGTAGTAAAGAAAGCCGGGAAACATAGAAACGGCAGGATAACCCGAGGGAACTGCTGCCTATAACCGAGTAAATCCTGCGTCAGACGTAGTTGGCTGACTAACTATCTGGCAATGTGCTTTATGTCCCTATCCCCAGTTCTGGGGATAGGGTGTTTTGAAGGCACTAGGTTTTAATAGTTACCTTAGACCGAAAGAGCTTGAATCAGTGGACTTTTATTTTTGGCTTTTACCGAGCTGTTATCTCGGAGGAGATTCACTTGGCAAGCAAATCAGAAACGTATCCGGTTGGAGGCATGAACACAAGAATCAGGCACCGCTGAAAAAGCTGGCCTGTGTGAAGGAGATCTCATTACAACCGATCTTGTAAGCACTACCGTGCTAACTTGCCATTCAGGTTTAATAATACGGGACTAGTGAAACGCTAAAAAATAGTTTTAGACTGAAACAGCTTGACTGCCTTCGGGTAGATAGACTCGCATGGGACGAAACCCGGCGCTGGGCCTCTCTTCGGAGAGAAGGTGGTATTGGGTCGCCATTAGCTTGGATGCAGTGGAAAGAACTGTTGGCTTAGTGGCCTTGGGATTGGTTTCCGCTAGTTTGGCATAGACATCATTGGCACTGAATGGGCGTTTTGCATCAATTAAGGCTTGAATGCTGGCTTTGACTTGAGCGGTCAGTGTGTTGGGTTTGGGAGTAGCCAGCTTTTTGCTGAGGTGTTTAGCAAGCTTGTTAGTAGGCGTAATTGACTTCACATCTCTCGGTGGTCTTT
>CABHPA010000163.1 GCA_902168245.1 Candidatus Melainabacteria bacterium | reverse complement strand
GTTGACGCCCACGATTTCCTTGTTCATGCGCCGGGCAGCCTGCGCGTTCCGGGGTGGAATAATTCCCAGTAACAGCTTGGGCGGCGGGCATCCGGCCTGTTCGGCGGAGTCCAGCAGTAATTCCAGCATTTTTTCCACCGGCTCGCGGTGGTAGACGGGCTGGGTCTGGAAAAAGTCCACGCAACGCTCAATTTTTTGTTGCAAGCGCAGTTGCTGCGCCCGGTTGGAAAGCTTGAACGGGTTTAGGGCCGCGCCCACCGTAAACTGGGTGCCTTGTCCCTTGAGTTCCTGCCCGCAGGCGTCTTTGCCGCCGTTCATGGTTTGTACCAAGTCCAGCAAACGCACCGATTCCAGGTGGAATACCTGCTTGGCATGCTCTTTCTGGTCGCCAATCTGCACCGGATCACCGGTCAGAGCCAGTACATTCCGTAATCCCAAGGCGTAACCACCCAGTAAATCCGCTTGCAGGGCAATCAGGTTACGATCTCGGCAGGTTAACTGCCACACGGTTTCAATGCCGGTGGCATCCTGAATCAGCTTGGATGCGGCCAGGGAACTCATTTTGAGCATGGAAAGCTGGCAGTCCGGCACGTTAATGGCGTCCACCTTGCCTTTCAGACCGGCGGCATGCTCCAGCAGCTTGCTTACATCCGTGCCTTTGGGTGGGGACAGCTCAACCGTGATGATCGGCTCGTTACTGGCCAGTTTGGCGCGAAATGACAACGGGGACTTTCCTTGCTCTCTATTGCCTCTAACTACGGGGAAACCGTGAGTTTTATTCTACCAGAAGCGGCCCGCAATTTTGAGCCGACCTGAAAACTGGACAAAAAGCGTTTCCCAATCGATATATAGAGTGTCTTGGAGCAGTGGCCATGTAGAGAACGGCTGAAAACACCAAGACCGGGTTGCTGATTGACCCGGTCTTGGTAGCTTATTGATTTTGGGTTTAGGCGGTGGCCAGCTCGGCGGGAGACAGGTTCGCCAGCCCCGTGGCGGTCTCAAACGCCTGGGAAATGCGGAACAGTTTTTCTTCCGACAGGTGCGGCCCCATAATTTGCAAGCCTATGGGTAATTTCTGGTTGTCGAAGCCGCAAGGGATGCTGATGGCCGGGATGCCTACCAGGTTCACCGGGATGGTGGCGATATCCGAGAGGTACATGCTGACCGGATCATCCTTTTTCTCCCCGATTTTGAACGCCGTGGTGGGCGAGGTGGGGCAAATCAGCACATCTACTTGTTGCCAAGCTTTGTCGAACTCGTTTTTCAGCAGTTTGCGGATTTTCTGGGCTTTGCCGTAGTAGGCGTCGTAATAGCCGGAGCTGAGGGAGAAGGTACCCAGCATGATCCGCCGTTTGACTTCCGGGCCGAAGCCTTGGGCGCGGGTTTTGCAGTAGGTATCGTAAATATTCTCGCCTTCCACGCGCAGGCCGTAGCGAACGCCGTCGAAGCGGGCCAGGTTGGAGCTGGCTTCGGCGGTCGCCAGAATGTAATAAGATGCCACAGCGTACTTGATGCTGGGAATGGAGAAGGTATGCACTTCCGTGCCCAGCTTTTTGAAGGTTTCAATGGCCTGTTGGAAAGAGGCGGCCACTTCCGGCTGCATGCCTTCCCCGTTCAGTTCGCCGATAATGCCGATTTTCAGTTTTTCCACCGGCTTATCGATGTTGCCCAGGTAATCCGGCAGGTTGTAGTTGAGCGATGTGGAATCCCGATTGTCGTACCCGCCGATGACTTGCAGCAAGGCCGCAGTGTCTTTTACATTGCGGGCGAACGGGCTGATTTGATCCAGGCTGCTGGCGAAGGCCACCAACCCGTACCGGGAAACCAGACCGTAAGTGGGCTTTAAGCCGACTAATCCGCACAGGGCCGCCGGTTGACGGACGCTGCCGCCGGTGTCGGAGCCGAGGGAAATTAGCGTTTGTCCGGAAGCCACCGCCGCTGCGGAACCGCCGGAGCTACCGCCGGGCACTCGATCCAGATCCCAGGGGTTGCGGGTAATTTTAAGGGCGCTGTTCTCGGTGGAACTGCCCATAGCGAACTCATCCAGGTTCGTTTTGCCCACAATGGGAAGCATATGCGCTTTCACCTTCAAGGTAACCGTGGCGTCGTAAGGCGATACGTAGCCGTCCAGAATTTTGCTGCTGCACGTGGTGGCGTAACCTTTTACGTTAATGTTGTCTTTCACCGCCAGGGGAACGCCAGCCAGCAGGGGCAGCGGCTCACCGGCCTTGGCCTTGCGATCCACATCTTCCGCCATTTGCAGCGCCAGATCGCGGGACAGGGCGTTGAAGGCGCCAACCTGTCCATCTACGGCGTCAATCCGGTTGTAGGCGGCTTGCAGTGTGTCCACGGCGCTGAGCTTACCGGATTTAATCTGTTCATGCAGCGAAAGTGCGCTTAAATGTTCGTTCATGGCGTCCCTTGTCCAGTCATGCTTCAAGTGTCTACGTGGGGTGCGTTTCACTTGGAGCGTAATAATGGGAGGATTGTAGCGCAAACCCGCCTTGCGCGTCACGCAGGCGCAAAAAACTTGTTTTGAAGGGGATGGACAATGGGGCGGGCTTCCAGCCTGGTTTTTAAAAAGGATATAAATCTGTAATAAGTTTCGTAACAAAAATTGTCATGAGGGACAACTTTTCTATTTTTATTGTTTTTTTATTATTAGAGTCATTGTTTCCGAAGACACTGAACGACACAAGCAAGGGGTAAACAAGTCCAATGGCAAGCCCGCAAATGTATGTAGCACTTGCAAAAAACTTCTTTCAGCGGAACAACCCCGTTGAAGCGGTAGCAATGGGTATCGTTCAGGGGATTTATAACCTTATCACGCTGCACAGTCGCATGAAGCTTTTGAAATATCGCTACATGCTGGAGGCGCAGAAGCTGGAACGGATTGAGAACACGCTCAACCAGTTCAATCCGTACGAGGTTAAGGGAAACAAGATGAATCGTACTTACTAGATTCAATCGGAGATAGGAAGGCCAATCCATGGGCTTCGCTGCAAATCAGGCTAGATTGATGGCTTTGATCTCTCGAAAGAGCGATCTGGAACTTGAGGCGCAGTTTATTACCCAGCACAAGCTTTATCTTGGCAACATGACCAGTGGCTTCTTCAACATGCAAGCCAAGCTGGACCCGAACTCCGAAGCGGCGAAAGTGCTGGACGCCCGGATTAAGCAGTTGCAGCAGGCCGACAAGATTCTGGATATGCACCTGCGGCGGATCGACAGCCAGCGGGAGGCCGTTTCCAAGGAAGTGGAAAGCACCGAAAAGCTTATCAAGGACAACATCAAGAGTTCCTTTGGCATTATGGGGCAATAAGCCCCGGTTTTTGGCGATCCTGGCAATTCCGCCCCAGCCTGATTACAATAAGGGGGCATTGTCGTGTCTGTATATGTAAGGAAATCGTCAGCCAGTGCCAGCCGCCAAATATACGCTCAAACAATCCGGAGAAAAACAGCGGTTTAAAACGGCCCTGCAAGCGCTGCCCGGTACGGATTGGATCGAAAAGCCTGAGCAGTATTGCGATTACCGGCTGGATGGAAAATGCGCGGGCGGTTGGTTGCGGGCCAAGCAGTTCACCAACGGCACCCTATACCTGGAAGCCAGCGCCGACGACCTGTTGGCCAAAATGACCGACCTGTTGGCGGGACAAGGCCAGGTAGCGGTTTTGCCGAAGCAACCGGCCTTGGCGAATGGGGCCGCGGGTTCCCTCCCGAAAAAAGCGGAGAAAACGTCCGGCCTGCTGGATGTGAAAGGCGCTTATATTGGCACGGACGAATCCGGCAAGGGCGATTATTTTGGCCCGCTGGTGGTGGCCGGTGTACTGGTGAACGATCAAACCGCCGCTATCCTATCGGAATTGGGTGTTATGGACAGCAAAAAGCTGAATGAGGCCAAAATCGAGTTGGCGTATCGCGATATTTTGCGCGTGGTGGGGGAAGATGCGATTTCCGTGGTGGAAATGGGGCCAGCCAAGTACAACCAGCTTTACGATAAATTCAAAAGCGGCGGCAAGAACCTGAACCATCTGCTGGCCTGGGGCCATGCCACCGTGATTGAGAACCTGCTGGGCAGCTTTCCCGATTGCAGGCAGGCCATTGCCGACCAGTTTGGCAACGAGCGGTATATCCTTTCCCAGCTCAAGGAAAAGGGGAAGGGCATTACCCTGCACCAGACTCACCGGGCGGAAGCCAATGTGGGCGTGGCGGCGGCCAGTATTGTGGCCCGGTATCGCTTTACGAGAAAATTAAGGCAGCTATCCGCCCGGCTTGGGGTGGAGTTGCCCCTGGGAGCCGGGCCGCAGGTGAAGGTGAAAGCCCGTCAGCTCACTGAAAAGCACGGTCGCCCGGCTTTGGGAGAAGTGGCCAAACTGCACTTTAAAACCACCGATGAGTTATAGCCTGCCGCCTTCCTTTTAATAAAGGGCTATTTGGGTATGGCGGGCTTCTTTGGGGCTTTGATGGCAGGGCTGGCGGCTTTGGGTTTTTCGGGAATAGCCGGGACAGACTTGTTGGGTGGGGGCGTAATGTTGGCGGGCGCTTTTTCCGCGCTTGTTTCCGGTTCGTTGGTTTCCGGGTTGGCGGGTATTTTGGTGTAGGCTTCAAAAACTTCGCCCGGCACAAAAAAGCCCAGTTTCTCCTTGGGCGGGAAGCTGAGCGAGAGATCCGCGCTGGTCTGGTAAATGGTGCCGTCCGGGGTCTGGGCCTCAAACAGTTCCACGCTGTACTTGCGTAAATCGGCCTGGGCCTCCCGCACCACGCCCCGCATCCGGCTTCCCCTCGGTAGCCTGTCCACAGGCATGGGCAGCGTAAAGTACACGTACTCTCCAGGGGTCAGCCGGGTTTCCAGAATGGCAGTCGCCGGGGACACCGACAGTTTCAGTCCGGCGGGCAGCACCGGGACGGCTGTTATCGCCTCGGTTCTGACCGGCGCGCGCCTTTGAATCAGGCGCATCAGGTAAGTCGCCAACGGGGCCAATCCTTCTGCGTAGACCGGCTCGTTGGCATCCAACGTGGTCTTTTGGGGGGCTTGCGCGTTCCGGGTGGAAAAAAAACGCACCAGCGCCATTTTGGCCGCCGCAGCCGCCACATCCGGGGGTAAGGCGTCTTTATCCTTGAAGGGCTTCAGCAAATGCTCGGTGGCCTCCTTTGAAGGGGGCGGGCCGGTAATGGCATGCGAAATGGCCAGATAGGCGTCCGCATAGGTTACGGTTTTTTCGGGGCGGTAGAAGCCATGTTCATCGTCATAATCAATCAGCCGTTTTTCCCTGGCGATTTCGATTGGCGCATAAGCCCAGTAATCCTTGGGTACATCCCGG
This sequence comes from Candidatus Melainabacteria bacterium, assembly GCA_902168245.1. Taxonomy (GTDB): domain Bacteria; phylum Cyanobacteriota; class Vampirovibrionia; order Vampirovibrionales; family Vampirovibrionaceae; genus Vampirovibrio. Next base: position 128 of record CABHPA010000163.1, on the reverse strand, counting down.
TAAAATGGGAATTCGCTGACCAGCTGAGTGTTATGCCCCAGCGCCTTTATCAGGATGCTGGCCAGTTCCGCCCGGTTAAAAGGCGTGGTTCGGGTTTCGGCGTCTTGCGGAAAAATGCCCTTTTGCAC
>CABHPA010000162.1 GCA_902168245.1 Candidatus Melainabacteria bacterium | reverse complement strand
TCTACTGCTTTTTGACGAAGTAAGGCTTGTTCTTCCTGCGTATGCCGCTTGGATCTTCTCTGACTCTCCATCCCCCTATGAAAGCATAAACAGGATTGTTGTACGCTATTAAATCACCGGATTAATATAATCATTCCAACGGGTCACATAACGCATTCCCCGGTACATATCGATTTTAACCAACCGGTTGGCCACGATGGCTTTTTGCTCATCACTTAAAGCTTTGTGAAAAGCCATGCCATAACAGCGTTGCGCATGATCAACACCAACTACATTATCGGCATTAATGCCATAAGTATAGCTTTTGTCCCCTTGATTGATTAATTCTTCAAAACTGCTTTCAGAGGATATGGTTAAAGGGGCCTGAGCAGAGGCGGTATATTTGAGCTGTATTAGGCTCAAGCAAAGCATGAAGGTGATGAGCAAGATTTGCATGAGTGGACTATTTCGTTTTACAGATTTGTGGTGAAGCATTTTTAAAAGAATATTCATTGTTACATACTGCTACCGAACGCTCATCCCTTCATCCAGGTGCTTAATGAGGGGATAGATAAAGAACTCAATGATATGCCGCTTACCGACCTTTATTTCAGAGGTCAAGCTTAACCCAGAAGATAAGTTTTGTCGCTTCCCTTCCACTAGCAAGGAATGCTGCAAGGGGGTCACATACACAGTATACACCGGCCCCATCTTCTGGTCATCCCGGCTATCCTTATCAATCTGGGTAATTTTCCCTTTCAGGGTACCGTATTTCTGAAAGTCATAGGTATCAATCTTAATGGCTACCGGCATTCCGACCTTAATAAACCCAATGTCCTTGTTCTGCACAATGGATTGAATGGTTAAGGGCGTATTCACTGGCACCAGCGAAATCACCTTCTGCGCTGGGGTGACCACCCCACCCACGGTATGTACAAACAGCTCATGGATATACCCATCTGCAGGGGCCACCAGATTTTGCCGTGCATTTTTAAAAGACGCCTCTTCAATATTGGCTTTCAGCTGAGTGGCCTGCTTTTCTTTCTCAGAGAGTTCATTCAGAGTCCGACTTTCAAAATCCTGCTGCAAAAAGCCCATTTCTTCCCGGGTCTGGGCTTGCTGAAAGCTTAACTGGGATAACTCATGAGAAAGCTCTTTGAGCTTGTTCTCACTGGTCAGTATTTCGGTTTGCACCTTTTCGTAATCATCCTTGGCAATGATATCCATCACGGCTTTGAGACGGACTTCCTTGGCTTGGGCAATCTGCAGCGTTTCTTGGGTATGTTTGACATCCACCTGCTTGGCTTGAATCTGCTGATCCAAACTGGACAATGCCTTTTCTTTGGCTTGCAGTTGATTCTCCAAGGACTGTAAGGCCGCCTGGTACAAGCGCTCTTGTGTCCCATTTCCATCGGAAAAAGAGCCTTGCCCAGCAGTGGCTTGCAAACGGGCTTGCTCCTGTTGCACATGCGCCAGGGTCTTTTGAGAAGATTCCAATTGCGGCGCGGTGGTCGACGGATCAATCACCACCAGGGTCTGCCCTTTTTTGACATAATCCCCTTCTTTGACCAAAATGCCGCTGACCACTCCGCCATTCAGCGGTTGCAGCACTTTAACTTCCCCTGCCGGGATCACTTTCCCTCGGGCAGACACCACCACATCGATTTCCCCAAAGATGGTCCAGCCTAGGAAAAAGACAAAAACCGCTACCACCAACCAAAAAGTGACCGGCCCCAGCGGATTGCCCGGATCCTCTTCAATTTCAGCCAGTAAGGGCTTAAACTGGTGCGCGTCTTCTTGCTTAAGCAATCTCAACGACATGGCGCACCTCTTCTTGCTGGGTAGAGAGCATATGGTAATAGCCCCGCTTTCTCATCAGCTCCGTATGAGAGCCCATCTCCACAATCTGCCCCTTATCCAAGGCAATAATCACATCACAATCCCGAACAGTAGAAAGACGATGGGCAATGATAAAGACAGTGCGGCCCTGCTTGATCTTGGCAAGATTGGTTTGAATAATGCGCTCTGATTCATAATCCAACGCTGAGGTGGCTTCATCAAAGATGAGGATGCGGGGATTGGTAATTAAGGCCCGGGCAATGGCAATGCGTTGCTTTTGCCCGCCCGATAAGGTAGAACCCCGTTCCCCCACATAGGTGTCATACCCTTCGGGTAGTTCTTTGATAAAATCATGAGCCCCAGCAATTTGAGCCGCTTGAATAATCAATTCAATGGGGGCATCCGGTTTGGGCAAGGCAATGTTTTCCCGAATGCTGCCACTGAAGAGATAATTCTCTTGTAAGACCACCCCGATATGATTCCTCAGCCAGATGGGGTTCATATGCCGAGTATCCACATCATCAATGTAGATGGCCCCTTCCTGAGGGATATAGAGCCGCTGGATCAATTTGGTAATGGTACTTTTCCCACTCCCGGAACGACCCACCAGACCGATACTGGAACCTGGGGGGACATTCATGCTCACTTTGGATAAGACATTGGGGGTATCCAGCCCGTAACGAAAGGAAATGTTCTCCAGACGAACTGAGCCTTGCAGCTGCGGTAAGGTAATGGCTTGAGCCGATTGCACTTCTGCGGGATGGTTCAGAATATCACCCAGTCGATCTACAGCCAACAAGGTCTGCTGGAACTCATTCCAGAGATTGACCAGGCGCAGAATCGGACTGGTCAATTGATTGGAAAACATCTGAAAGGCGATCAATTGACCAATGGTCATCTGGTTGTTAATGACCTGTTTCACCCCAAAGTATAAAATGGCAATGGTCATGGCCCGTTGTAAGAGATTAGACAGTCCCCGGGACCAATTGCTCATGTTATTCAATTTAAAACTGGATTGCAGGTAAGTCCCCAAATAATCTTCCCATTTGCGCTGCATGGCCCCTTCAATGGCTAGGGATTTAACCGTTTGCACCCCAGTCACTGTTTCCACCAGATACGAATTGGATTGCGCCCCCATATCGAACTTGGCTTGCAGCCGGGTCCGAAAAGAGGGGGTAATGCCTACATACAAAATGGCAATCAGCACAATAAAGCCCAGCACCATCAAAGAGAGTTGCCAGCTGTAGAGAAGCATCATGGCAAAGAAGACTACGGAGAACAGGGTATCAATAATCACCGAGACGCTTTTATTGGTAATAAAGTCCCGGATATTATCCAGTTCCCGAATCCGGGCTACAATGGTGCCCACCTTGCGGGATTCAAAATAAACAAAGGGCAATGCAAACAGATGCTTAAACAGTTTGGCGCCCAGTTTGGCGTCAATTTTATTGGCGGTATGGGTAAATATATAGTTGCGGCTGATATTGAGCAGAAACTCAAAGATCATCACCGCCAGAAAAGCCACCCCTAAGACATCCAGGGTGGTCATGGTATGGTGCACTACCACTTTATCCAGAATGACCTGGGTAAAAAGCGGGGTAATCAGACCAAACAGCTGAATGACAAAAGAACCCAGCAGCACTTCCCCGATAATGCGCTTATAATTCAAGATTTCCTGAAAAAACCACTGAAAACCAAATTTCACTTGGGCATTCAATAACTTATGCTTTAAGACAATCAATTCACCGCTGGATTGTTCTGAAAAATCGGTATAGGTGAGTTCCTGGGCTTGTTTATCCGGTGGGGCAAACAGCAGCAATTTCCCCGCTTTGGCATTCAGTTTTAAGAGAACCCCGTAACTTTGATCTGGTCTCATAAAAATGGCAGGTAGCGGGTATTTCTCCAGCTTTTGTAAATCCACCCGTTTAATCTTGGCCTTAAACCCTTGATGATGCAACATGCGCACCACTTCTTGAGGAGAAGGCTCCGCTTCTGTCAGCCCATACTCCCGCACCAAGGCCCGAGTATCAATGGAGACCTGATTGAGTTTGGCCGCCAACTCTAAAGCAATTAAACCGGTTTGCATGGATTACCCTTCTGCTAGAATCTTTAATTTTTTAATGGCGGCAATGCCTTGAATTAATGACTTTTCCGCTTCCACCTGTTTTTTAATACGATCCATATGCTCTTTCACCGCCTGCGTCTGATCCACAATCTGCTCATCTGATAATCGCTTGACCATGGTCAGTTTATCCTGGGTCTTATTTACAATGGTGGCCTTGGTTTGCAGCTGAACACTATAGCCTTCAATCTGGGTTTGATACAAATCTGCCTGGTGTTGCAGTTCAGCCAATTTCTGGGCTTTTTGCAAGCGCAGTTTTTCTTGCTCTAGTTTGGCTTTCTCAATGGCTGCTTGATTTTTAAAGCCATCAAAGATGGGGAGATTCACGGATAAACCAACTGAAATGGTGCGTTGGGCCAGATTAGTCACCGATTTACCCAGTTTATCCTGATCAGAACCATATAAACTGTAATAAGAATAAGCGGAAATTTGGGGTAGATTTTGACGCTTGAGATATTCAATTTCATGCTGCTTTTGATTAATCAGGGCATCATAGACCCGAGCTTCCGGGGTATGGCTGACGAATAGACTCAGTTTCTCATTGAGACTGGGTTCATCTTTGAGATCTTCCAGTTCCGTTTCTTCACTGATATAAAGTTGGTGGGTGTAATAGCTTAAGTTCTCTAAATGTTGCCGAAATTGGTCTTTAAACAGAGCAATATTATCCAGGGCCTGGGCCACTTCAATGGCCTCTTCCGCCACGGTTACATTGGAGGTGGTACCGGCTTGATACAGGCGTTTTTTGAATTGGTAATTCTGCTGAGCCAGTTGCAATAATGCTTCATTGGCATGGATGGCTTTATAACTGATTAAGGCTTCTGTATACAAATCAATCACTTTAATTCGCAAGTCGCGTAAGACTTGAAAATAGGTAGCCGCTTTGGCGTGGGTGGCATCTTGTGCCATTTCGACTTTTTGGTGCCGTGCGCCAAAATCCACCAGGTTTTGGTTGAAATTGACCCCAATGGAATTCTGGAAACGGGTGCCGGTGGGTAAGACTGAATTACCCACGGATGTGACTGGGCTGTACTGGTTTTGCAATCCCTTGAGATATTCGGTATTGAGTGTTGCTTTGAGATTGGGGTAATACTCAGAGCGAGCGGTTTTGATATCGGTGTGGTTGATTTGAACATCTACATGGGCAATCTTCAAGTCATATGAGGTTTCAATAGCTTGTTGGGAGATGGTATCCAAGGAGAGCAACTCAGCCTGAACAGCTGGTATCCCCAGAATGCTGATAAATGCCGATGCCCCAACGAGCAAAAAGCGTCGAATATTTCTTGCCTTTAATAGCAACTTTGCTGCCTAACTGCTTGTATACCTCAACTGTTTTTTATAATAGCAGAGTTTGTTTTTTAGTCCATTTTTATTTACATGTTTTAATAATTATAAAACGGAGCGTATTTTTACGTTTCATTATCAGAAATGATGGATGCAACTTTGTTGCCAGTGCAGTAAGCTTAGTAAAAGCTGCCAAAAGTAACATTGATCCGACATCTGGCAAGCCCTTCTACAAAGGGACCGGCAGAAGTACATTTAGGCTTGAGGAGATAATGACCCTTCTTATCGATTAGTCCCCATAAGCGGGAGCCGCGTCCATTAGGAATTGCTACCCAGGCAATACCATTTGAAAAAGAAAGAGCTCGTGAATACTGAGGTTTAATTATCCAGTCATAACGGCTGTTTCTATACCCATAAGTGCCAGCATCTTCCTTCGAGTCACTATCTGCCACCAAATTTGGATCATATTTATACTTTTGAGGGTAAGGCGCACCTGTGCTGTCTCTCATAATGGAAGTATCAAAGCAAGCGGATGATGTTTCATGACAAGAGCCAATTGCTTTTCCTTTGGTATCAATATAACATTCCCGTGGTGTATCACACGATCCTTGAAAAATATTGACTCGCGCTTTGCCATTCTCAAAATCTGTTGCAAAATCAAACTTTGGTGGAATGACGAACTGGCCTTTTGTATTCACAAAGCCATACATTTTTTGAGTATTAGAGATCCAGATTATTCCTGCTATAGCAAGGAAGCCTGCCAAGCAAAGCAATGCAAAGACTGCGGTTATTATACTAATAAAAAATAGAGAATTCTTTTTCATGCAGGGAATTTTCTTCATTTTACGTTACTACTACGGATAAATGTGTTTGATTATATCCAGCGCATTAAGTTTTATTCTTGACATTTACTGAACAGCTTAGCATAATTTTAGAGCTATTCTATTTTTTCCTTAGCATTATTTGCGAATTATTGTTTTAGGTAGATAAGTTTGGAATCTTACACTATAGGTTGAGGTGGATAATGGATTTGAATTTACCTGCTCTGCTTGAGTTGGTCTATGAAGATAATATTTTGCGTATTGTGCGCAATCCAGATGGTAGCTTTACCTCTTATGTAATAAGAGATAGCTCTAGGTGGGCATATTTTGATGACTTTAGCGATATTGGTCATGTCACTTCAGATCCTGTAAAGAAGGCTGTATTTAACAATTTTGCTGATTTTGTAGTTAATGTGACTCATCTGGCACAATCGAATGGTGGGGTTCTGGATTTTACTGCTTATCTTTCCTTACTGGGTGGAAAGCAGTTACATATTTATGATATTGAAAATGAAGGTCAAACTACACCTAATATTATTATAGGAAATAACACTGAATTCTTCGCACGGGATTGGAGCGGGGAAATCACTGCAAAAGATACAGCTCAAATTTATAATAGTTACAGCAGTGATCAAATTCTGGATCCACACTCACCACAAAATTCGGTTATCAACTTAAAGCCTGGAACCATAGTGATTGAAAACTTGTATGGATCCTCAGATACTTACAATATCACTATACCGGCAAAGCAAAACGGTGTATCTAAATTTGGAGACTTTACCATTTCTGACTTCGGAAGAAGTGACAAGTTGACCATTATTGCAAGCCAAAATATAAATTTAAGTAAAGACAGTTTTAAGTATGAGCATGATAAAAGTAATGTTGCAGATTTAGTAATTACAGCAAAAGATGGAAGTGGGATTAGTGGAACAATTACTATTAAAAATTATTATATAGATCGCATTGGTAGGGATGATCAAATTGAGAATATCACTTTTAAAAGCAGTGCTGGGCAAGTCTCATACAACCTTGCTGATGTCGCATTAGCCAATTATCAAAATTACAGAATATATGCAGGGCCTAATAAAGACGGAAAAATAACTTCTGCTCCTGAGCTGCCAGTAGGTCCTGATACAGGCCTTTATCCTACTAGTGTCGCAAACCCGACTATAGGCGATAAATTTACAGAATTTGAAGCCATGAGTAGGTACTTTAATAGAACATTAGGGGATGGTACTCATGATGGGCAGGCGGTTCTTACAAGCCTGGATGATTTAGATAGGGCTGTTACTGATAAGTTTGTGGGTACAAATATACTGAATAATAGCCGAATTATGACAACGCTTCAGCATGTTGAAGAAAATGCAAAATCTATGGGGGGACATGCTATTGCTTATATTGACTTGCCTCTCACTGAGATTAGAGTTGATTTTTTTAATGGTGCTTTGGGATATCAATACGGTAAGATTGTACCGGCTTTATTTGATTTTACTGCCGCATTAGATATTTCAAAGTATACAAGCCTTTTGTTAGGGGCAGATCTTGCCCAAATGTCAAGCGCATTTAGTTTTTCTGAATTGGGAAGAATAGCTTCTATTTATGGTCAATTGCCATTTAAACTAGAAGACTTGGCTATCGCGGTTGATCTTACAATATCCCCTACTCATCTTTTACCAACATTTACGATCACAGGGCAATTAAGCTTTGACGTACATGAACGAGGTGATGATGGATTAGTCAAAATAGATACTTATAATTTTGATGTAAATGATAGGGGTGGGCCTGGAGCCATTGTTGTTGAGCAGATTCATAGTAGAGGCAAAGGTACAGATTATAATATCTATGCGCCTGAAAATGAAAGTCGCGATTTTAGTTTTACAGGTTACCTGGACTGGCAAAAAATTCTCGACTACTACTTGCCCCAAGAAAAAGATCCGCCTCATGATATTTGGCCATTTCCTCCTTTTCCACCTAAGCCTGAAGACGTTCCTCCTGCCTCGCCACCACCAACTGCAAGAGAGACTGTCAAGGCTATATTAATACAACAAGGTGTCAAGGCGATTTTAACCCCACGGACAGATGAGGCAGCTAAGCGTGTATTCGGAAAAATTGTTACAGATCATGCCTCTGAACATGCACTAGCAAACACTTTTAATATTGATCGCATTAATCAGCAAATTCATCAGCCAGGAGTTTATGATCCTACAGGCCATTTCATGCAGCCAATTGATGACTCAGGTGCCGGTTATGTGCCATCACAAGAACCATTGGAGTATGGAGATACTGGCAATAATCCTCTTGATGTCCCCTCTGGTCAGCCAATTCAACCCGAAGATATACCACGTCTTACTGCACCTAAGAAAAAAAAGAAATCAAAACAAGTTTCTTGGTGGAAAAAAATTCTGGCAGTCATACCATTTGTACCAGTTGGGATAACCGATTCTGGTATTGTTACTCTAGGTAGGTTTGTTGCAACTGCTCTTTTAGGTCCTTTGGCTGTTGATTTAGATGGTGATGGATTAGAGCTTATTTCATATGAAAATTCTAAAGCTTTCTTTGATGCCAAAGGCAATGGCTTTGTCAATGCAACAGCATGGGTTTCCAAAGACGATGGACTATTAAGTGTTGACTGGAATGCAGATGGGAAAATTAATGATATTAATGAGCTGTTTGGTTATGTAGCATCAGATGGTTTTAGTGATCTCAGGCATTATGATGATAATGGTGATAATCGAATTGATAATCAGGATGCTATTTTCAGTTTGCTAAAAATATGGCAAGATTTAAATGAGGATGGCATAACTGACCCAGGTGAATTAAAATCAATTTCAGAGCTAAATATTTCAGCCATTAGTTTAGTAACAAAATCAGAAAATATGGTAATAGCTGGTAACACAGTAACTTCCAGTGCTCAAATTATTCTTTCGGATAACTCGACTCTTAAAATCTATGATGCTAATTTTGAATTTAGTCATACCATCACAAAATATATTGGTGATTATCAATTAGATGCAGATTTAACTGCTTTGCCTTGGGTTCGAGGATATGGCATTGTTAAAGATTTACTCATTGAAGCCTCTTTGGATTCAACGCTTAAACTTTTTCTACAAAATCTTAATTCAGAATCTAATCCTTTGGTTATATACAATAAAATGGATGAGCTTATTGCTCGGTGGGGCGATGTTGATAATAGTGCTATTAATTCGTTCTCTGGCATAACAACAACGCAAAAACGGAAACTATTACAAAATTTATTCGATTGGGACGATGCAGATCCTGCCCTTAATCAGGCTGATAGTGTCATTGATGCTGCTTTTCTTGATTTTAAAAATAAAATATTTGTTGACTATATTGTACAAACTCCAGCAGGTTCAAAACTGGGGATTGGTTACGATTTTTTCAATGATCGATATATTCTTGAAGCTGACTTTTATACGCGTCTAGTTCAAGGATTTACAGATACGAAGAATAATTTTTCATCTTATCTGATTGCCAATGTGTTAAATCTGGGTGGTTTGTTAGATGTAGGACAGTTATTACTCGAAATTAGTAATAAAGGCATTGCAATTCAAATATATGATTATTTGGTTCGAAGTATTCAGTTGATTGTCCCTAATATTGATGGATCAGTAACCGGTGATTCAGCAGATAATATTTTATATTCAACGAATACAAATCTTGCTGGCGTTATATTACAAGGCGGGGATGGTAACGATGTCCTGGTTTCCACGGTTGGCAGCGACACATTACAAGGTGGTAACGGAAATGATGTCTACATCCTGGATCTGCAATCCGGCAATGACACGATTGTGGATGCTGCCGGAACGGATCAACTAGTCCTGGGAGCCGGGATCAGCAAGGACACTCTGATTCTGGCCCAAAGTGGCAATGATCTGATTCTATCCGTGGATACGACTATCTTTGCCACCATCCAGAATTTTTATACCACCGGCACCATTGAAAAGATCTCTTTTATTGACGGCACCTTTCTGACTGGCAGCAATATCCTGGCCATGACCGCCACCATTAACGGTACGGCAGGGGCGGACACTCTGGTCGGGAATAACTTTGTGAATACCATCAGCGGATCCGGGGGGAACGATACAATCACAGGTGGAGCTGGAAACGACACGCTGGATGGTGGAACCGGCACAGACAGTCTTTCGGGTGGAACTGGCAATGACGTCTATACTGTCGACGATGCCGGGGATGTGGTGACGGAAAATGCATCAGAAGGAACCGACACGGTTAATGCCAGTGTTAGTTATACTCTCAGTGCCAATGTAGAAAACCTGACCTTAACTGGTTCCGGCAATATTTCAGCCACTGGCAATGAGTTGAACAACATTCTGATCGGCAACAGCGGGGCCAATACTTTAAGCGGCGGTCTGGGAGATGACACTTACGTCATTGATAACCTGGATACGGTGGTTGAAAACGCAGATAGCGGGATTGACACGGTTCAAATCGCTACTTCTTACGCATTAGGAACAAATCTAGAGAATTTGACTCTTACCGGAGCCAGTGCCATCACGGGAACTGGCAACAACTTGGATAACGTTTTGACCGGTAATAATGCCGCTAGCACGCTGATTGGCGGGCTGGGTAACGATACCTACGTGATTTCCAACAGCGCTGCCGTGATTACGGAAAACGCTTCCGAAGGTACCGATATGGTGCAAACCAGTGTCAACTATACATTGGCCAGCAATCTGGAAAACCTGACCTTAACCGGAACCAGTACATTAAGTGGTACCGGAAACAGCCTGGATAATACGTTAACTGGCAATGCCGCCGCTAGTACCCTGATTGGGGGAGCGGGCAACGATATGTATCTTGTTTCAGACGCCGGAACCGTGATTATGGAAAATGCCTCCGAAGGAACGGATACGGTTCAAACTAGCGTCAGCTATACGCTGAGTGCCAATATGGAAAACCTGACCTTGACCGCTCTGGATGCCATCAATGCCACCGGCAATAGTTTGAATAATATGTTGACTGGCAACAGCAACAATAACGTTCTGGATGGAAGCAGCGGGGCGGATACCCTGGTGGGTGGCTTGGGTAACGATACTTATAGCGTGGATAACGTCGGGGATGTGGTCACTGAAAACGCCTCGGAAGGTATGGATACGGTTCAGAGCAGCATTAACTACACACTGGGAGCCAATCTGGAAAACCTGATGCTGACGAGTGGATCCGCATTAAGCGGAACCGGTAATAGCGGTGATAATGTACTCACCGGCAATAACGCCGCCAGCACTTTGCTGGGAGGCTTGGGCAACGATACCTATGTAATCAGCAACAACACTACCGTGATCACCGAAAACAGCGGGGAAGGCACGGATACCGTTCAAACCAGTGTCAGTTATACCTTAAGCGCCAATGTGGAAAATCTGACTTTGACCGGCGGCTCGGCGTTGAGCGGGACTGGTAACAGCCTGGATAATATTCTGACTGGCAACAATGCGGCCAGTACGCTCATTGGTGGTCTGGGCAACGATACCTATATTGTGGCTAATAGCACCACAGTGATCACCGAGAACGCTTCAGAAGGCACCGATTCGGTGCAAGCCAGCGTGGATTACACGCTGGGCATCCAAGTAGAAAACTTAATGCTCACTGGAACCAGCAACCTCAATGGGACAGGCAACAGTTTAAACAATATTTTGTTTGGCAATAGCGGCAACAACACACTGGATGGTTCTACCGGGGCGGACACGCTGGCCGGTGGCCTGGGTAATGACCTGTATATCGTGGATAACGCCGGAGATGTGATTCAAGAAACCGCCAGCGAAGGGGTGGACAGTGTTCAGTCCAGCGTGACCTACACGCTTGCCAATTACGTGGAAAACCTGACTTTGACCGGGGCTTCCTCCATTAATGCCACCGGGACCAATTACCATAATCAGTTGACCGGTAACAGCGCCGCCAACCTGCTGCGGGGTCTGGACGGGGATGATACGCTGGATGGTGGGACCGGCGCCGATACCCTGGTGGGCGGACAAGGTAACGATCTGTTTATTGTGGACAATACCGGGGATGTAGTCACGGAAGCCATCAGTGAGGGGGCCGATACGGTTCAGACCAGCCTGTCCTATACGCTGGGAGCCAATGTAGAGAATTTGACTCTTACCGGCGGTTCTACCCTCACCGCAACCGGTAACAGTCTAGATAACGTGATCACTGGGAACAATGCGGCTAGTACCCTGATTGGCGGTCTGGGGAACGATACTTACATTGTGGCCAACAGTTCAACGGTCATTACCGAAAATGCCTCAGAAGGCACCGATACGGTTCAAACCGGCTTCAGTTACACCTTATCCAGTAATTTAGAGAACCTAGCCCTCACCGGCACGTCGGCCTTAACCGGCGTGGGCAACAGTGCCAATAACGTTCTAACTGCCAATGATGCGGCCAGTACCCTGATTGGTAATGCGGGGAATGATACTTATGTTATTTCTAACGCTGCAACAATGATCACCGAAAACGCCAGTGAGGGCAGCGATTCAGTCCAGTCTTCAGTCAATTATACCCTGGGCAGCAACCTGGAGAATTTGACCCTTACTGGCAGTGGGGATATTAACGCTACGGGCAACAGCACCAATAATGTGTTGATCGGCAATGACGGCGACAATATTCTGGATGGCAGCACGGGCTCGGATACCTTGATTGGCGGGGACGGCAGCGATACCTATGTGATCGACAGTATCGGGGATCTGATTCAGGAAAAGGCCGGGGAAGGGGTGGATACCGTTCAATCCGCCGTGGCTTTCAGTCTGGATCCCTATCTGGAAAATTTAACGCTCACCGGCGCTTCCGCTATCAACGGAACCGGGAATGCTTATAACAACATCCTGATCGGCAATACGGCAGCCAACCTACTCACGGGTCTAGATGGCAACGATACTCTGGACGGCGGCACCGGAGCGGATACCCTGATTGGCGGCATCGGCAACGATATATACACGGTAGACAATGCCGGAGATGTGATCACCGAAAACGCTTCGGAAGGCACCGATAGCGTCAATGCCAGTATCAGTTACACTTTATCCAATAATCTGGAATACCTGTTTTTAACCGGCAGCAGCAATATCAACGGAACCGGCAATACCCTGAACAACTGGCTGGTAGGAAATAGCGGCACCAACCTGCTTACGGCTCTAGCTGGAGATGACACGCTGGACGGTGGAACCGGGGTGGATACTCTGGTAGGTGGTACGGGCAATGACTTGTACCTAGTGGATAATTCCAGCGATGTAATTACGGAAAATAGCGGAGAAGGCGTTGATACGGTTCAATCCTCAGCAACGTACACGCTGGCCAGCAACATTGAGAATCTGATTCTGACCGGTCTGAATGTAATTGACGGAACCGGAAACACGTTGGATAACGAACTGAGCGGAAATAGCCGGAACAACACACTAACCGGCAATGCCGGAAACGATATTCTGGATGGCGGTATCGGGGCGGATACCCTGGTGGGCGGTACCGGGAACGATACCTATATCGTGGATAACAGCGGAGATGTGATTACCGAAAACAGCGCTGAAGGTTCGGATCTGGTCAAAGCCAGCGTCTCTTACACACTGTCTGCCAACATTGAAGATCTCATGTTAATGGGTACCAACAGCATCAACGGAACCGGGAACAGCAGCAATAACCGGATTACCGGAAATAGTGGCGATAATATCCTGGATGGAGGCGCCGGGGCGGATGTCCTGATCGGGGGTGCCGGAGACGATACGTATCTGGTGGATAATGCCGGGGATCTGACCGGGGAATTCGTGGATGAAGGCTATGACACAGTGCTGGCCAGTGTGACCTACACATTGGGGGCCAATGTTGAAGATCTCACCCTGATGACCGGTAGTGGGGCGATTAACGGGACTGGCAACACCCTGGATAACTGGCTAACCGGCAATGAATCCGCTAACCAGCTTTCCGGCGGCGCCGGAAACGACACGCTGGATGGTAGTGCTGGTGCGGACACCCTGATTGGCGGGACCGGAGACGATACCTACGTGGTAGAAAGCGCTAGCGATGTGATTACGGAAAGCGCGTCTGAAGGCACGGACATGGTGGAATCTTCCATTAGCTGGACTTTGGGTAGCAACCTGGAAAACCTGATGCTGATCGGTACAGCCGCCCTGAATGCGGTGGGGAACAGTCTCAACAACACTTTAATTGGCAATGAAGGCAACAGCACTTTAGCGGGTGGCACGGGTAACGACATCTACGTGATTCAGAACGCCACCATGGTGATTACCGAAAACGCGGCAGAAGGCACCGATACGGTACAAAGCAGCGTGTCCTATACGCTGGGCGCCAATCTGGAAAATCTTACCCTCACTGGTTATAACTCAACTGCCGGTACTGGCAATAGTGGCGCGAATGTGATGACCGGTAACAGCAGCGATAACACGCTAGATGGTGGATTGGGCGCAGACAGCCTGATTGGCGGACTCGGGGACGATGTCTACATCGTGGATAACAGTGGGGATGTGGTCACTGAAAATGCCAGTGAAGGTATTGATACAATTCAGGCCAGCCTCTCCTATACCTTAAGTGCCAACACAGAAAATCTGACCCTGACTGGTGGTTCTGCTTTGACCGCCACAGGGAACAGTCTGGATAACATCCTGACCGGCAATAATGCCGCCAGCACCCTGATTGGAGGGATGGGCAACGATCTCTACATCATTTCCAACAGCGCCACGGTGATTACGGAAAATGCGAGTGAAGGCACAGATACGGTACAATCCAGCGTGTCGTACACCTTAAGCACCAATGTGGAAAACCTGACCCTGACCGGCAGCAGTGCCCTGAACGGTACCGGAAACAGTCTGAATAATGTGCTCACCGGCAATAATGCGGCTAGTACGCTGATTGGCGGAGCGGGCAACGATACCTATATCATTTCCAATGCAGCCACCGTTGTCACCGAGGGCGCTGCAGCAGGAACCGATACGGTACAAAGCAGTGTCACTTATACACTGAGCGCCAATGTGGAGAACTTGACGCTGACCGGTAGCAACGCCTTGAGCGGCACCGGAAATAGTCTGGACAATACTCTTAGCGATGGTACCGGCCTGAGCACCTTGAGTGGCGGTGCGGGGAACGACACCTATGTGACTTCCAGCGCACAGAGTGTCGTTCAGGAAAATGCGGCTGAAGGTACCGATACGGTGCAGGCCAGCGTCTCTTACACCTTGAGCGCCAATGTCGAAAACCTGACCCTAACCGGAACCTCGGATCTCAATGCCACCGGCAATACGGCCAACAATACGCTGACTGGCAATAGTGGTAATAACATTCTGGATGGAGGGACGGGAGCGGATACACTGAGCGGCGGAACAGGGAACGACACCTACGTGGTGGATAATGCCGGAGATGTGGTGAGTGAAAGCGCTTCGGCAGGAACGGATACGGTTCAATCCAGTGTGTCTTACACCTTAGGCAGCAATGTAGAAAATCTCACTTTAACCGGCTCATCTGCGTTAACGGCCACTGGCAACAGCGCGGATAACGTGCTTAGCGGCAACAGCGGCAACAGCACCCTGATCGGTGGACTGGGGAACGACACCTACGCCATCCAGAATGCCACGACCGTCATTACTGAAAACGCATCCGAAGGCACCGATACGGTGCAAAGTAGCGTGTCCTATACCTTGGGTACCAATCTAGAGAACCTGACGTTAACCGGTTCATCTGCTTTAACGGCCACCGGTAATAGCGGGGCGAACGTGATCACGGGGAATAACGGAGCCAGCACCCTGCTTGGCGGAGCGGGCAACGATACGTATGTGGTTTCCGGTATCGATACGGTGGTGACCGAAAATGTCTCAGAAGGAACCGATACGGTTCAGGCCAGTGTGAGTTACACGTTGGGTAGCAATTTGGAGAACCTGACCTTAACCAGCACTGGTAATATTAACGGTACCGGAAATACGGGCAATAACCAGTTAACAGGGAATACCGGCAACAATGTGCTGGTGGGCGGTGACGGTAACGACACGCTGGATGGTGGCATCGGGGAAGATACTCTGGTTGGTGGCTTGGGGAACGATACATACGTGCTGGATAACCTGAGTGATGTGGTTCAGGAAAACGCCGCTGAAGGTACGGATACGATTCAAACCAGTGTCACTTATAGCCTGGGCGCCAATATTGAGAACCTGACGTTGACCGGCACTAGCGATCTCTCTGCCACCGGAAATACGGCCAATAATACGCTCACCGGTAACAGCGGAAATAACCAGATCGACGGGGGTACGGGGGCGGATACTCTAATTGGCGGAACTGGTAACGACACGTATACCGTGGATAACGCCGGAGATGTGGTCACTGAAAACGCTTCCGAAGGGACGGATACCGTACTGACCAGTATCAATTACACGCTGGGTAGTAATGTAGAAAATATCACTCTAACCGGCTTGAGTAATCTGACGGCAACCGGTAATAGCGGCAACAACGTATTAACCGGCAATGAGGGCAACTCTACCCTGGTTGGCGGGGCAGGAGACGATACCTACATTCTGCAAAACCTGGGAACGGTGATTACGGAAAATGCGGCATCCGGAACCGATACCGTCCAGGTCTTATTCAATTACACGCTGGGCAGTAATCTGGAAAACCTGACCCTCACCGGCAGCAATAATCTCAGCGGAACCGGAAACAGCCTGAATAATGTGATTACCGGCAATAGCGGAAATAATACGCTGGATGGTTCAACGGGCAGCGATACCCTGATTGGCGGAATGGGCAATGACACGTATATGGTGGATAATGCCGGGGATGTGGTCACTGAAAACGCTTCCGAAGGCGTGGATCTGGTGTTGGCCAGCGCATCCTATACGCTGAGCAATTATGTGGAAAACCTGACCTTGACCGGCAGCAGTAACCTGAGTGGAACAGGAAATGCGGCTCACAACCTGATTACCGGGAATACGGGAAATAACAACCTGTCTGGTGGGGCCGGAAACGACACGCTGGATGGAGGAACCGGCGCTGATACCATGGCGGGCGGAACCGGGGATGATACGTATGTGGTGGACAATGTGGGGGATGTCTTGACCGAAAACCCCAGCGAAGGGACCGATACGGTTCAGTCTAGTATTACCTACACCCTGGCCAATTATTTTGAAAATCTGACCTTAACCGGTACCGCCCATATCAGCGGAACCGGGAATGCCTGGGGCAATGTAATTACCGGAAACGCGGGCAACAATATTTTGTCCGGGCTGGATGGGAACGACACCATAGATGGCGGGACCGGCAGCGATGCCATGACCGGCGGCACCGGGGACGATGTCTATTATGTGGACCATAGTGGCGATACGGTCACCGAAAATGCCAATGAAGGCACCGATACGGTCAATGCCAGCATCGATTACGTGCTGGGGACCAATATTGAAAAACTGACCCTGATCAGTACAGGGAATATCAGCGGGACCGGGAACGCCATAGACAACTTGGTCATTGGCAATACTGGGGATAACCGGATTGACGGCGGGGCAGGAAACGACACCATGGCGGGCGGAGTCGGAAACGACACCTACGTGGTGGATTCCAGCCAGGATGTGGTTCTGGAAAATGCCAATGAAGGTGCCGATTCCGTAGAATCCAGTGCGGATTGGACCTTATCGGCCAATGTGGAAAACCTGACTTTAACTGGCATCACCGCCATTCTGGGGGCTGGGAACGCGCTGGATAATAAAATTACCGGGAACGCGCAAGACAACAGTTTAAGCGGCGGTCTGGGCAGCGATAGCCTGGACGGGGGATTGGGGATGGACACCCTAGTGGGTGGCGTTGGAAATGATGTCTACACGGTGGATAATAGCTCCGATGTGGTGGTTGAAAACGCCAGTGAAGGCATTGACACCGTTTATGCCAATACCAGTTATGTCTTGAGCGAGAATATCGAAAACATTATTTTGTATGGCGATACAGCCACCACTGTGATTGGGAACGCTTCGGATAACGTGCTGACCGGAAACCTGATCAGCAATGCGCTGGACGGGGGAGCGGGCAACGACACCTACCGCATTCTCAGTGGCCCCATGGGTTCTGACACCATTACGGATGCTTCGGGTTCCGATACGCTGGACTTCAGCCAGTTTGGCACCGCCATTAACCTGAACCTGGCCAATACCAGTTTTAGCCTGTCGAACACGGGCCGTGCTTTACCGCTATTGACCGGAGCGGATGGTAGCCCCACTGTTTCCGATCAGTTTGGGGCCACCTGGACTGCGTATGGCAATATGGCCATTCAAAGCGCCACGCCCTGGAAAACCGGGGAAAAATATCTCACCCTGGATGGCAACGGGGATTATCTGAGAACCAGCAGTGTGGGCTTGACCGGAGATCAGATGACCTTGCGCTTCAAGTTCAAGTTGAATGCCACTGGATCTAATCAGACCCTGGTGTATGGGGCCAGCACTTACTCGCTTCAGTTGTATTACATGTCCTCCAACAATTTGCAGATGTCCATCTCATCCAACGGCAGCAGCTTTAATGTCACCAATAACAACAATGGGGTCAAAACCAATTGGGCGGCCAATACCTGGTATGACGTGGAATTAACCTATTCCAGCACCGGCGGTTACAAGGTGTATGTGGATGGGGTCCTGGATATGTCCACCACCAATACCGGTAAGATTTATAATGGTTCTGGCGGGTTTACCATTGGTGCTTCAAACACGGGGAACAATGGATTCAACGGAGCTATTTCCGATATTTATCTAACCAATACGGATCTGCTGCATACGGCAAACTTTACCCCTTCTACGCAAAGCGCCATCAATCTGTACGGGGATACCAATGAGATCATCTGGGCGGCCAACGCCATGGAGAATGCCATTGGCACTACGGGCAACGATACGCTCAGCGGCAGTAGTGGCGACAATATTCTGACCGGAGGGCAAGGCAACGATTCTCTGGACGGTGGGGCAGGCAACGATGCCTATAAATTTGCCTCCGGGTTTGGCACGGATACCATTAGCGATGCTTCCGGTTCCGATACGCTGGATTTTTCGGCCTTCAGCAACGCAGTTACTGTGAGCTTGGGGAATACCAGTTTTACGGAAAGCGCCGGAAATACGGTCAGTTGGTCCAGTGGCGCCATGGAAAACCTGGTGGGTGGCACCGGAAATGATGCACTCACCGGGAATAGCTCGGATAACCGCTTAACGGGCGGGACGGGTAATGACACGCTCACCGGCGGGACGGGCAACGACACCCTGGACGGTGGGGACGGGAACGACACGTACAGTTTTGCCAGCGGATTTGGAACCGATAGCATTACGGATGCCGCCGGATCAGACACGTTGGATTTTTCAGCGTTCACCAGCGCCGTCAGTGTCAGTTTAGCCAGCACCAGCTTTACGGCCAGCGCCGGGAACACGGTGAGCTGGGATGCCGGGGCCATGGAAAACCTGATTGGAGGAACCGGGAATGATACGTTGACGGGCAGCACGGGGGACAACACCCTCACCGGCGGCACGGGCAACGATGCCCTGGATGGCAGTTCTGGCAATGACACCTATAAATTTGCCAGCGGTTTTGGCACAGACACCATTACAGATGCCTCTGGTGCGGATACCCTGGATTTCTCGGCCTTCAATACCGGGGTCACGGTCAGTCTGGGTTCTACCAGCTTTACAGCCAGCGCCGGAAATACGGTGAGTTGGAGCTCGGGCGCCATGGAAAACCTGATTGGCGGCTCTGGCAACGACAGCCTGACCGGAAATGCGTCGGATAATATTCTGACCGGTGGTTCCGGTAGCGACACGCTGGATGGCGGGGCCGGAAACGATATTTATCGTTTTACGGGCAACGGGGAAGCCAGCATTACGGATAGCGCCGGGGTGGACACGCTGGATTTCAGCAAGGCTACCAACGGCATGACGGTGGATTTAACCAAAACCGAAGCCACCGATCTGTCCAATCAAAGCGATACAACCCGCTCCTTATTACGCTTCAGCGGGACGGACGGCAGTACCGCGATCACAGATTATTTCGCCAATACCTGGAGTTTATACGGCAATGCCAGCGTACAGAGCAGCAGTCCCTGGAAGAGCGGGGAAAAGCATATTGCCCTGGACGGTTCGGGGGATTATATTCGCACTACAGGCATTGGCTTAAGCGGGGATCAAATGACTCTGCGCTTTAAGTTCAAGCTGGGCGCCTTGGGTTCTCAAGTCAGTCTCGTATACGGCTCAACCACATATTCTCTCCAGTTACTGTTTCTAGCCAGCAATAAGCTACAGATGTCCATCTCTTCCAACGGCAGCAGCTTTGATGTCACCAATAACAACAACGGCACCAAGACCAGTTGGTCTGCAAACACTTGGTATGACCTGGAATTCACTTATTCCAATACGGCTGGTTATAAGGTGTATGTGGATGGGGTATTGGATATGTCCAGCGCCAGCACCGGCAAGATCTATAACGGTTCCGGCGGCTTGACCATTGGCGCTTCCAATACCGGCAGTTCAGGGGTCAACGGCGCCATTGCCGATGTGTACCTGACCAATACCGAGGTGCTGCATACATCCAATTTCACCCCGCCTGCCACTTCTTACCTGCCCAACGGGGCCACTCGGGCGACCTGGGCCAGTAACGCCATGGAAAATGCCACCACGGGGTCCGGAAACGATACCCTGGTAGGGACTAGTAGCGCCAATGTACTGAGTGGCGGGATTGGAAACGATATTCTCAGTGGCGGTGCGGGCAACGACAGCCTGGATGGTGGGGCTGGGAACGACACCTACCAGTTCGCTAGTGGCTTTGGCGCTGATACCATTACGGATTCAGATGGTGCGGACACCCTGGATTTATCTGCCTTAACCTCCAACCTGACGGTGGACTTAAGCAGTACGGGCATGACGGAAAGCGCGGGCAATACCATTGCTTGGACAGCCAATACGCTGGAAAACATTACCGGTGGGACCGGCAATGACAGCCTGACCGGAACCAGCGCCAATAACCTGCTGATTGGCGGGACTGGTAACGATACGCTGGCGGCAGGTCAGGGACAGGATACACTCAATGGCGGAGACGGGGACGATACTTATGTCTTCAGTTCGGATTTCGGGTTAGACAGTATTATCGATAGCGCGGGAACCGATACGTTTGATTTCAGCAGCATTGTGACTGCCATGAATATCGATTTGTCCAACGCCACCCACAGTACGGATGCCTTTGGTAATACGCTGGTCTGGCCTACCGGGCAGATTGAAAATGTGAAGACGGGTTCCGCTGGCGATACGATCCTAGGGAATAGTGCTTCGAATGTGCTGGATGGCGGCAGTGGGAATGACACGCTGGATGGATCTACCGGACAAGATACGCTACTGGGTGGTGACGGGGATGATCTGCTGATTGCCAGCGCTGGAAATGATCAATTGAACGGCGGTCAGGGCAATGATCGCTACCAGATCAATAGTGGTTTTGGGGCGGATACCATTACCGATGCAAGTGGTTCTGATACCCTGGATTTCAGTAGCTTTACCAAAAACCTGACCCTGGATTTGACCCAGACCCGGTATCAGGATGGCACGTTGAGCGCAGATGGATTGCATTCTCTGCTCCATTTTGGGGGAGCAGATAGCAGCACCACCATGACGGATGAATACGGGCATACCTGGAGCGCCTTTGGCAATGCCAGCATTCAAAGCAGCAGTCCATGGCTGACGGGAGAAAAGCATGTAGCCCTGGATGGTTCGGGGGATTACATCCGAACCACGGCAGTGGGCCTTACCGGGAATGAGATGACGCTGCGTTTCAAATTCAAATTGAATGCCACCGGCACCAACCAGACACTGGTTTATGGGGCCAGTACGTATTCCTTGCAGTTGTATTACCTGTCCGGCAGGCTACAGATGTCCATCTCTTCCAACGGCAGCAGCTTTGATGTCACCAATAACAACAACGGAATCAAGACCAGTTGGGCCACCAATACCTGGTACGATCTGGAATTCACTTACTCCAATACGGCTGGTTATAAGGTGTATGTGGATGGAGTATTGGATATGTCCACGGCCAGTACCGGTAAAATTTATAACGGTTCCGGCGGCTTAACCGTGGGGGCCAGCAATAGTGGCAGCAGTGGTTTGAATGGGGCGGTGGCCGATCTCTTCCTGAGCAATACGGAAGTCTTGCACACCACCAATTTTGTCCCTTCTACCATCCCCTACAATGTTCTGGATTCAGTGTCCTGGAGTTCGAATACCATGGAAAACCTGACTGGGGGTTCCGGTAACGATACGCTCAACGGGAATACACAAGCAAATAGCTTAACCGGTGGAGCGGGCAATGATACGCTGTCTGCTTCCAGCGGAGAAGATAGCCTGTTTGGGGGTGTGGGCAACGATTCCCTGGATGGTGGCTCTGGCAATGATGCCCTGAGTGGGGAAGACGGAACAGACACGCTGGTGGGTGGTAGCGGTAATGACAGCCTGGAAGGCGGGGCTGGGGAGGATACCTATAAATTTGCCAGCGGCTTTGGAACGGATACCGTGAATGACGCAAGTGGTTCCGATACACTGGATTTTTCCGCCTTTAGCAGTGCATTGAGCATCAGCTTGGCGAGTACCAGTTTCACCGAAAGTGCGGGGAATACGGTGGGTTGGGGTGCTGGGACGATCGAGAACTTGATCACAGGTTCTGGTAACGATAGCTTAACCGGCAGTACGGGAGACAATATCCTGACTGGTGGAACCGGAAATGATGCGCTGGATGGTGGATCTGGCAACGACACCTACAAATTTGCCAGCGGCTTTGGCACGGATACCATTACGGATAGTGCCGGTACGGATACCTTGGATTTCTCTGGCTTCAGTAGTGGGGTCACGGTCAGTCTGGGCAGTACCAGCTTTACGGCCAGTGCCGGAAATACGGTGAGCTGGAGTTCAGGGGCCATGGAAAACCTGATTGGCGGATCTGGCAACGACAGTCTGACCGGCAGTACGTCGGATAACAGTCTGACTGGCGGAGCGGGTAACGATTCCCTGGATGGCGGTTCTGGGAACGATACGTATAAATTCGGGGCCTCTTACGGTAGCGATGTGATCACAGACAGCGCCGGTACGGATACGCTGGATTTCAGCAGCGTGAGTGGTGGTATGAGCATTGATCTGACTAAAACAGATGCCACTTATGTACCCAGTCAAACAGATATCACCCGTTCTTTACTCCGTTTTGGTGGAACCGATGGCAGCACCACAGTTGCTGATGCGTTTGGGAATGCCTGGAGTTTGTTTGGTAATGCCAGCGTACAAAGCAGCAGTCCCTGGAAAAGCGGGGAAAAGCATATCGCCCTGGACGGTTCGGGGGATTATATTCGGACCACGGGCATTGGCTTAAGCGGGGATCAAATGACCCTACGCTTTAAGTTCAAGTTGGGCGCTTTAGGCTCTCAAGTCAGCCTGGTGTATGGTTCAACCACCTATTCCCTCCAGTTACTGTTTCTAGCCAGCAATAAGTTGCAGATGTCCATCTCATCCAACGGCAGCAGCTTTGATGTCACCAATAACAACAACGGCACCAAGACCAGCTGGTCTGCAAACACCTGGTATGACCTAGAATTCACTTATTCCAATACCGGCGGGTATAAGGTGTATGTGGATGGGGTGTTGGATATGTCCAGCGCCAGCACCGGCAAAATTTATAACGGTTCCGGCGGTTTGACCATTGGCGCCACCAATACCGGTAGTTCAGGGGTCAACGGCGCCATTGCCGATGTGTATCTGACCAATACCGAGGTGCTGCATACATCCAATTTTACGGCCCCTACGGATCCGTATTTGCCAGCCGATGGCACCCGGGCCACCTGGTCTAGCAATGCCCTGGAAAACGCCATCAGTGGGGCAGGTAACGACACGCTCACTGGCAGCAGTGCGGCCAATGCCTTAACCGGTGGAGCGGGCAGTGATACCCTGAGCGGCGGTACCGGGAACGACACGCTGAACGGGGGTGCCGGAAACGATACGTATGCCTTTAATATCGGGGACGGTCAGGATCTGGTAATAGACAGCGACCCGACTGCTGGGAATGTGGATAAGGTTCAACTGGGCAGTGGCATTACGGTTTCCAGTGTGGCCTTGTACATGAGTAACGGGGATTTACAGATTGGGTACAGCAGCAATGCCACGGATGTGATCACCATTCAGGCACAACTGGCCGATACACCGGCCATTGAGCGGATTGAACTGGGGAATGGTTACTACATGACCGATGCCGATATTAACCAGATTGTGGCGGATATGGCAGCCTATGCCACCTCCCACAGTATTTCCATGACCAACTTGGATGATGTCAAAAATAATACGGATTTAATGAACATTGTTGCAGCAGGATGGCATAACTAATCCTTTATTTCAGGAAGCCCTGGTCTTGCAGCAAGCAGGTAAGACCGGGGCGGCCCTGGAAAAATACCGGGCGTTGCTGAATCAATCTCCCAATGCGGATGGGTATGCCAATCTGGGGGTGGCGCTGCGGACTCTGGGGCATACCAAAGCCGCCCTGGTGGCTTACCAGCAAGCGATTCATTTGGATCCTGATCATGTGGCGGCTCTCAGTAATTGGGGTGGTGGATTGCGGGCCTTGGGGAAATTGGATGAAGCCATTCCCATTCTGGAAAAAGCCATTGCTCTGGATCCCAATTTTATTGGTGCGCACCATAATCTGGGGTTGGTCTATATGGATCACCAGCAGCCGGAAAAAGCCATTGCCTGCTTTGAACAAGTGTTGAAACTGGATCCCAACCGGGTGGATGCTCAATACGATCGGGCCACTTGCCTGTTGCAACTGGGCAGATACCGGGACGGTTTTTACGCTTATGAAAGTCGTTTTGGCTATGAACCCCGATTGGTGAAACCATATTCTCAACCCAAATGGGACGGTTGTCCTCTCAACGGAAAGACCTTATTGCTCTATGCGGAGCAGGGTTTTGGGGATACCTTGCAATTTTGTCGCTATATTCCGCTGATTAAAAAGGCCGGGGGACGGATTATTTTGGAGTGTCCTCAGCCCTTAAAGCGGCTCATGGAAACCGTGACTGGCGTGGATCAGGTAGTGGCGCCAGGGGATCGATTACCCGCATTTGAGTGCCATACTTCTTTACTCAGCTTGCCTCATTTGTTTCAAACGGAACTGGAAACCATTCCCGGCCCATTCCCCTATCTGAAAGCGCCTTTTTATCGACTGGGAGTCCCCGAAAAGCCAGGAGCCAGACTCAAAATCGGGACTGTTTGGGGTAGTGGGCATTCGGATGTAGGCGTCAGAAACCGTTCGATTCCATTGGAATTGTTTGCCCCGTTGCTGGCCCTGCCCAATATCACCTGGGTCAGTTTACAGAAAGGGCCGCAGACCCAACAGCTCAAACAACTGGGTTTTGATTGTTTACTGGAAGATTGGGGGAGTCGGGTACAGGATTTTGCTGATACGGCAGCTGTTTTAGAAGAGCTGGACCTATTGATCACTGCCGATACCGCAATTGTGCACTTGGCTGGGGCCATGAATAAGCCTTGCTGGGTCTTATTGCCATATGGTTCAGAGTGGCGCTGGTTATTGGAGGGGGAGCATTCGCCCTGGTATCCGAGTCTGACCCTTTTTAGAAGCCAGCCATTTCAGACATGGGAAAGCATGATTGAGCAAGTCGTTAAACGATTAGAAGCCGATCGGCTCCCCGAATGAAGCCCCCGGATTTTGCCTGGTCAGTGGCAAACATAAAGTGAGCCATCTTGGCGAGTCCAAAAAGTCTGAAAATTTTCTTAACAAACTGTTCCAAGGTGAATAATTATTGTTTTTATATTCTTGTAAGGACTGGACTCAAGGCTGGGTTAAAGAATTCATAGGCTGGGTTATCGATTTAAATTCTTACTATAAGACTTCTTATATTGCGCTTCTGCACTAATATCTCTCTGGAGTTATCTCCAATTTCTTCGAGAGATTTGGTGCTTTTTTATGTTGCGGTCGGGTAACAGGGATGCATTGCTGCCCCCCTATAACTTTATCTTTGATAGTATAGTCTATTCACAGTAAAAAAAGGCAGCCAATATGCCAAAAGGCTTGCGGAGTCTTTTATACACTGCTATAATGAATTTTGCAATGTTTCTATGACAAGGTTTTAGAGATAAGGGGCTATTAACGGGGTACATTATACCAGCTTGCGGTCCCGCTGCTGGCAAAGCGTCTGGACTGTTAGAGGCCATGAATGCCAGGTTAGGAGCGTGAAAGTGAATCATGTCTCTCCAAAGAATCGAATTTGTGGATTTAATTCCACTGGACCAGATTATTCCGGATCCTGATCCCATCCGAAAAGAACTGGACACGGCACACATCCAGGATTTAATCGAGAGTTTCAACATCCTACCCATGGGGCCATTGGATCCCCTGGTAGTCAAACCGATTGAAAACGGGCTGTATCAGATCATCAGTGGAAATCACCGTTACCGGGCTTTAGTGGAAGGCGGCTGGGTCGATGCGCCATGCCATGTGATTGAGCCTTTGAGCGATGCAGAAGAATTTCTCATGAAACTGCACGCCAATACCAAACGAAAGAACTTAAATTCGCTGGAAGCCTGCGAGGCGTTGGTTCGCGAAAAAGCCATCTATGAAGCCTTTTACCCTGAAACAAAGCATGGCCGCAATCAATATAAGAGGAGTTCTCAATGTGAGAACTCCTCAATTGACCTCAAAGCATTTGCCGATGTAAAAGCCAAAACAATGGGAGTCGGCTCTTCCACACTGCGTCGCGATATTCAGATTGGACAAGTGCTCCAGGAAATTCCAGAGTTGAAAGAGGCCAAGGCATGCAAAATGGAAGTGTATGCCATTGCCCAAAGAAAGCCGGAAGAACGGCACCTTGTGAAAAAAGCACTGGCAGTTTCCCCTCATAAAGAAGAGACCCTGAAAATGTTTACCCGGCATGAGCCTAAAAAGCCGGAAGAGAGCTCCGGGGATTATGCGTATCGCTACTTCAAGGATGCTCACCGCTTGCTGAAACAAGGAATTGATTGGAAAAGCCTGCCTCTGGAAAAATTAAAAGATCTGGTGGAAAGCAGTACTCTCACTGAGTTGGTTCAGCTCCTGTCATTGGAAACGGAGCGGATTCAAACTGAAATTGAAACCCATGACCTCCAGCAAGATTGAAGTGAACTGACGGACATTTACCGCTGCATCCATAAAGGAGGTGACCACAGATGTCGCCTGTCATTAAGCATTATACTTTTATGCCTGTTCCTATAACCCTTACAAACGCTCCAATCAGGCAAGGTTATTGGAAATGGCAAAACCATTATCCACTACCCATTCAATTATCCAAATTACTTTATCAATGGCTTGTGAGGCAGACAAACAGTCGTCCCAAATGGAATTAGGACAGAATCAGTATGAAAGTGACCATACAAGAGGCTGCCGAGAAGCGGGGGAAAACGCTTTATATTTTATCCAGTGATCTTTCAATTCCTCTGCAAACGGTGTATGGCTGGCAACGCTTAAATCGGCTTCCCAGACAGGATTATCTGGATTTACTTTGCCGGTATCTTCAATGTGGAATTCAGGAATTATTAAAACCTGATTATGCTCTTTAAAAGGTATTACAAAGCAATTTAATCTCTGCTACATTGTGAATATAAGTGATTCTCCTAGTCATAGAAAATGTGCGTTGACAGATGTGCCGCACCTCCTGAGGGAATCCAGGAGTTTTTGTAAGGGAGTCCTTCTCATGCCATTTTTCGGAATGAGTTGCCCCCAATGTCGATCCCGTCACCTGCAAAAGAAAAGACGCAACGGTGTTCGTTACCAGGAAATTTTATCAGATACGGGATTGCGCACCGGGGAGTATCGCTATTACCAATTGTATTGCCACGACTGCAAGGCCGAATTTTATTGCCAGGAACGGCACTATTATGACCCGGATGAAAAACAGGTTCAAAAGCTCCTGGTGACAGAAGCGGAATTCCTGAAAGCCAAAACAGATAAGCCGGGACGGGAAAAGATTGGATCAACCGTAAGCCAATACACCCTGATGATCGCAGCCGGAGCAGATTGTACGTATGCCTTAAATAAACTGGCTCAATAAATCATAGGTATCAGCCATGATGGACTACTGGCAGAATCTATTGTCTGCCGCGTTGGGCAAGCAATCCCCTGCAATGCGGTTAATTTCTCAGGCCAAAGTGGGGCGAGCCGTATGGAGTGGGCGGGATTACGGAAAGTTTGCCGATCAGGGCTTCCGTCGAAATGCCATTGCATATGCCTGTATTTCCATGATCTGTGATTCCGTCAAATCCGTCCCGTGGGTGCTGTATCAGGGACAAGGAAATAATCGGAAAGAATTATCGGAACATCCAATTCTGAAACTACTGGCTAAACCCAACCCCATGCAATCCGGTGCTGATTTCCTGGAATCATTGACCGGGTTTTACCTGATTGCAGGGAACGCCTACGTGGAAGCAATTCGTACCAACAAGGGACCCCAAGAGCTGTGGCTGCATCGCCCGGATCGAATGAAAGTGGTACCGGGAATAAATGGGCTACCTCAAGGATATGAATACCAGGCTGGGGCAGAAGCTTACCGCTGGGCGGTGGATCCGATTAAAGGGAAAGCGCCCATCCTGCATCTGAAAACTTTTAATCCCTTGGATGACTGGTACGGGATGAGTTTTATTGAAGCCGCTGCGTATGGCATTGATCTGCACAACACCTCCAATGCCCATAACAAGGCACTGCTGGATAACGGGGCGGCCCCCTCTGCGGTGATTACCTATAAGGCCGAAGATGGAACCCCACTCACCGATACCCAGTTTTACCGTTTAAAACAAGAAATCGAGGAGGAATACACCGGTGCGCGGAACGCTGGCAGGCCGTTACTACTTGAGAACATCACTTGGCAATCGCTGGGATTTTCGCCCAGAGAACTCGACTGGCTCCAAGGCAAGAACGTTACCGCCCGAGAAATCGGACGCGTCTTTCGAATCCCTTCTCAAATGCTGGATATCGAAGGTTCTCAAACGTATGCCAACATGGAGCAAGCCAAACTGGGGTTTTGGGAAGATGCGGTCATTCCCCTCCTGGTCAAGATACGGGATGCCTTAAACCAATGGCTGATTCCCTTGTATGGGGAAAACCTTTTTCTGGATTTTAACCTGGATGAAGTCTCAGCCCTGATCCCCAGACGGGCGGAACGCTTTGAGCGTAATGTCAAGGCGGTGGAAGCGGGCTTGTTGACCATTAATGAAGCCCGGGCTGATCTGGGATATGAACCGGTCAATGGTGGGGATGTGATTCTGGTTCAAAGCAGTAAATTGCCCTTGTCCCTGGCTGGAGAGATTCCCAATCAGGAACCAAACAGTGACAGTAATACACCCCAACAAGGTATGACCCCACCACTCAAGCCGGTTGAATTACAATCAAGGGGTTTGTGTTTCCAGAAAGGCTTTAACCAGTGAATCTGCTTGAATTTCAGGATCGTTTTGCTGACGAGGATTCGTGTGAGTCGTATCTTATTCAATGGCGTTGGCCAGACGGATATGTCTGCGAGGCTTGTGGCTCAAAAGAAGCCTGGTATATGAGTGCTCGTCGTTCTTTTGAGTGCAGCTATTGTCATCACCAGCGCAGCATTACCGCAGATACCTTGTTTCATGCTTCTCATACGTCCTTGCAGGAATGGTTTTTAGCCCTCTATCTTGTGACCGAAAGCAAAAAAGGCATTAGTGCTCTGGAATTGGCTCACCATCTGGGAATGAAGGATTCACGCAGAGCGGCTCGAATGAAAAAACGGATTCAGGAAGCCATGACCATGCGCAATGAGCACTATCTGCTCCAAGGGTTTGTGGAACTGGATGAGGCCGTCTTTACTGAAGCCGGGGAGAATACCAATGTCCTGGTTGCCGTCAGCCTGGAGGAGGAAACCGGCCACCCAAAGTATGTGCGATTCCAGGTTGTTGAAAACATGAAGGCGGCAACGCTGGAATCGGCAGCAGTCAGACTGATTGACCCATCTTCGGATATAGCCACGGACGCTCATCCCAGCCATAATAACCTGGGAGAGCACTTCAACGAGCATATTCCCTGTAAACAGGAAAAGCCTTCAGATGCTGCCCTGTATCTGCCTTGGGTACACGTGCTCATTTCCAATGCTAAACGCTTCATTAACGGAACTCACCATGCTGTGAATCATCTGCAAGGCTATCTGGAGGAATTTTCATGGCGGTTTAACCGCCGATTCTGCAACCTGTTTAATCGGATGATAGTTGCTTCAATCAGCTATAAACCCGCCTACCGGCTCCAATAGTAGGGTCATACAACAAGGTGCCGATTTCTAATGTTTAATCTACCGAATGATAAAGCCAAACAGCGCTTTCAAGCTGCTTTTTTACGAATTGAACTGCCCTATGAAAAAGCGCTGAGCCATGTGCTGGGTCACCAACTGGATCAATTGGCCTGTCAAGTGGCCAGGGTATATGAACAAGACGGACTGAACGCAACACTTTTGATTGTGGCTCAATATGAAGAGTCGATTCGAATCCGATTATTTCAAGCTTTGAGTGACACTTACAATCGATTTACAGATGAAGTCCTCACCACCCTGGATCCTACTGTATCCCGAAATGCCCGTTTTACACTGGCTGCTCAGCGCTATATTCGAAGTCACGGGGCTAGCAAAATCAAAGCAATTAGTGAAAGCACCCGGCAGCAGATCCGACATGTGGTGGCGCAAGCCATCACGGACGGGTTGAGCGTGCCGGAGACTCAACGGCGGATCCTTGAGAAAACCGGCGGGCAGATTGCTCGAAAACGAGCCCGCACGATTGCCCAAACGGAAGTGCACGCTGCTGCCAGCGCCGGTTCTCAAACCGCCATTGAGTCTTTAAACCGTCCATACCAAAAAGAATGGATTGCTGCCTTGCAACCGGGGCGTACCCGGCCCTGGCATTTAACAGCACATGGACAGATGGTGGATGGAAACGCACCATTTTTAGTGGACGGGGAGCATTTACGCTACCCCGGGGATCCCATGGGATCTGCAAAAAATATCATTAACTGCCGCTGCGTGAACGCGTACCTGCTTTGAGGTGTCTCAAGATGGAAAAACGATTTTTAGAAGTCCCTTTTGAAATCAAGGCCATCCATGATGAAGACGGCATTTTCGAAGGATATGGTTCGGTCTTTGGCAATGTGGATGAGGACGGAGATATCATTGAAACGGGTGCATTTACCAAGTCCTTGCTAAAGCACCACACCAACCAAACCCAACCCGCCTTGCTCTGGATGCATGATCCGATGCATCCCGTAGGACGGTATCTGGAAGTGCGGGAAGATGCTCGCGGACTGTATGTCAAAGGGCAACTGATTCTGGACAGTTCTCAAGGACGGGATGCCTATGCGCTCCTGAAAGGCGGGGCCATTAACGGACTTTCTATTGGCTATGTCCCCAAAGCCTGGGAATTGAACAAAACCAACAAAACCCGGCAATTGAAAGAAGTGGAACTATGGGAAGTATCCCTGGTCACTTTTCCAGCTAACACGCTGGCCAGAATTATGACGGTGAAACATAAAATTTCAACGGGAGACATTCCCAGTCTTCAGGAAATGGAACGCTTCTTGTGCCGGGAATGTGGAATGAGTCGCCAGGAATCTCAACTGCTCTTAAAATCCGGCTATGAGGCTTATCTCGATTTTGCAACCGAACAACAAAATGGCGAACCATTCACCGCAGAAAAATCAGATGAAGATTTGACATTAAACGAGAAACAGATCGCTGAACTGACAACTATCCTAAAAAACTTCTAAAAATCCAAAGAAGGAGAATTTCCGCATGTCTTTTGAACAATTAAAGACACTTCTGGAAGAACACAAAAGTACCGTCGTAGCCTTGAAAACGGCGGATTCTGAACGTGCCGAAGAGATTAAACGTTTGGGCTCAACCACTGGGGCTACCGAGCAAAAAATGACCGAAATCAATGCCAAGCTGGATTCGGTGGAAGAGCAGATTACGGTGCTTGAAACGGCCATGCAACGTAAAGCCCGGGAAGTTATCGTCAAAGACGGACAGAAAACTTACAGCTCAGATGTCATGGAGCACAAGGAGGTCTTTGATCAATTTCTGAGAAAAGGTCAGGAAGTGGGGCTACGGGAACTGGAAGCCAAAGCCATGTCCACCCTCTCTGATCCGGATGGCGGCTATATGGTGGCGGTCCCTATGTCAGACCGGATTGTGCAATATGTGTTTGAATCGACTCCCATGCGAGAATTGGCGGGACAAGTGAGCATCAGCACCCGAGCCTATCCAGGCATGTATGACAACGATGAAGCGGATGCAGGCTGGGTGGGAGAAACCGAATCCCGCCCTGAAACCAAGACCCCGCAACTGGGCCAATTTGAAATTCCGGTGCATGAAATTTACGCCAAACCCAAAGTCACCCAGACTCTGCTGGATGATAACGCCTTTGATGTCGAAAGCTGGCTAGCCCGAAAAGTAGGCGCTAAATTTTCCAGAAAGCAAAACACCGCTTTTATCATTGGGGACGGGATTAAAAAGCCCCGTGGCATTTTAACCTATCCGGCTGGCACGAATCATAAACAGGTGGAACAAGTGGTCAGTGGCAATGCGACCGCATTGACCGGAGACGGGGTTATCCTGCTGGTGGGTTCCCTCAAGGAAGCCTATCTGGCCAATGCCTCTTTCCTAATGAAACGCTCCACATTAACCCAATTGCGCACGCTCAAAGACGGCCAAGGCAATTACCTGTGGCAGCCCAATTACCAGTTGGGCCTAGCCCAGACCTTGGTCGGTTATCCGATTCGAACCGGGGAAGATATGCCTACGGTAGCAGCGGGTGCCTTGCCCATTGCCTTTGGCGATTTCAGGGAAGCTTATCTGATTGTGGACCGTCAAGGGGTGCGGGTGTTGCGGGATCCCTATTCCTCCAAGCCCTTTGTGGAGTTTTACCATACCGCTCGGGTGGGCGGGGATGTGGTGAACTTTGAAGCCCTTAAATTGCAGAAGATTTCAACTTAAAAAGGAGCCTGCGTTATGCCCACAGATTTGCATCACAGCATCTTGGTGGAATCGGTGCTGAAGACCCAGACCGTTAGCGGGGCGGCTGGGGAAGTGGCGGTGACTAAAATTGATCGCCAGGGATTTGAATCGCTGGAATTCATTGCCGCGCTGGGGGAATCCGGAGACACATTATCCGGAGCCCTGAAACTGGACTTTATTTTAAAGGACGGGGATTTAAGCGATGGTTCCGATCTGGCCCCAGTCACTGATCCCACTCTGGTCTTGGGAGCCATCCCAGATAGTAATGGCATTGTGATCATTGTGGATGCGGACGGGGAAGACGGAAAAGTTTATTCGGTCGGGTATGTGGGTGAAAAACGGTATGCGGCCCTAGTTCCCAAAAAGACGGGTACGCATACCAACGGAACCCCGTTGTCCATTCTGGCCGTTAAAGGCGGGGCTCACAAGCGACCCACTGTATAAGTACACACCTCACACGCTCTCTCTATGCTGTAGGCCCACCCGGTCCATACGGGTACCGGGTGGCCTTTTCTTTTGGAGGAATGTTCATCATGAAAATCAAGGTAATCAAAAGCTTCCCCGGCAGCCTGAACGGCTTTGAAGTCACCACCTTTGAAAAAGGCGCGGTTCTGGATGTGGATGAAGTCACCGCCAATTTGTTTGTGGAAGCAGGCTTTTGTGAACCGATTAATCCAAAGCAGAAAGCCAATGCCGATTGAATTCCGCTTGAAAACCCCACCCACGGTGGAGCCAATCACGCTGGCTGAAACCAAAGCCTGGCTGAAGGTGGATCACAGTGACGAAGATTCCTTGCTCCAACTTTTGATTGCCACCGCCCGAGAACGTTGCGAATCCATTACCGGCCTATCCCTCATGATCCAGCAATGGGTCGCCTATCTCCCTGCCTGGCCCCTGAGCAGTGAGGAAGCCTGGTGGGACGGGGTTCGGGAAGGCGCGTTCATCCAACGACCCCATACCTCTATCCAGTTACAGAATGGCCCGGTTCGTCAGATCGATGCCTTTACGCTTTGGGATGCAGAAGGCAACGCTTCGGACTACCCGGCGGAACAGTATTTACTGGATCCGGTTCGAAATCAGATTGTGCTAAAAGCCGGTGCGCCACTTCCGCAAGGAAATCGAATGGTCAATCCGATTGAGATCACCTACACCACCGGCCATGAATTTATTCCCGGCCCTATTAAAACCGGGCTACTGAAGCTGGTGACTCACCTGTATGAACACCGGGGGGATGACAACAATGAAACCATCCCGATTGAAGTCCTGAGTCTCTGGCAACCGTACCGCAGGATCCGGCCATGATCGGGACACTCAGACACCGCACCCAAATCCTGATTCGTACTGAAGAGCCGGACGGCGGATTTGGCACCACCGAAGTATTTACGGAATTGACCCGTGTCTGGGCCAAATTCATGCCCGTCTCCGGGCTTAAGCGCATTGAAGCCCAATCGTATGGAGCGGATATCACGCACAAGGTACTCCTGCGCTACCGGGGAGATGTCACCGATCGCCATTGGCTTTCCTGGAATCAGCGGCGCTTTCAAATCAAAACATTTCGTTATCTGGATGAAAAAACAGATTGGCTGGAACTCATGGTGCAGGAAGCGGAAACCGTGTCAGGCTAATCATTAGGCACAATTATGATTGATCTGAAAATCACCTTATCCAAAAACGATGCCAAACGACTG
Organism: Candidatus Melainabacteria bacterium; assembly: GCA_902168245.1. GTDB lineage: Bacteria > Cyanobacteriota > Vampirovibrionia > Vampirovibrionales > Vampirovibrionaceae > Vampirovibrio. Next base: position 4,912 of record CABHPA010000162.1, on the reverse strand, counting down.
GCTCAAGCAAGCGCTCAGGCGCTGGAAGCGATTCAACGGGTGCTGGAAGCGTCTGCGTTAAAAATTGATCGAACAATCAAACTCCTGATTGCCAGGGGCACCAAATCCGGCAGGCGGTATGGAAAACACCAGGCATCTGCCCCGGGAGAAGCACCGGCCACCAACACCGGACGGTTGATTCAATCCATTGCCTGGCAAGCCCTGAACCCGGGGTTGGTGGTAGAGGTCGGTTCTCCGCTGGATTATGCCGCTTATCTGGAAGATGGGACCCAAAATATGGATCCTCGGCCCTGGCTAAAACCCGCCCATGATCAACATGTGGATGACATTGTTTCAGATATTACGGACACCTTGAAAAAATATTTGTGAATGGCTCATAACCTTGAGGAGTCCCCATGCATCTGGATGTGGTGATCATTCAACTGCGCAATCAGACGGTACCCGTGTTTAACCGCCGAATCCATGGGGCTGCAGAATTTGCTCAGATTACGCAATCGGGTAAAACGCAATTGCCCATTCCGGCAGCCTTTGTGATTCCGCTGATAGATATCGCTCAAGACAATCCCAATGCGATCGGGTATCAGCAGGATGTGACCGAGCAATTTGCCGTGATTCTGGCCCTGGATAACCAGAGTGATCGCACCGGATTAATCGCATCCAACGAGGTCCATCTCAAACGCGCCGCTATCTTTCAAGCCATTCTGAACTGGTCCCCGGCCCCGGATGAATATGAACCCATTCAATATGCAGGGGGACAATTTCTGGATATGAATCCGGCCATTTTTTACTGGCGACTCACCTTTCAATCGGCCACTCGACTCATGGAAAGTGACGGCTTCCAGACTAATTATTCAGATCTCAGGGATGTGAAAGTAGGCATCGATATGGCAGAACCGAGTTTGCCAGGTGGCGGGCCGGACGATCAGATCGATGCCTATGCGGATGTCAACAATCTGAACGAATAAGCAAGGGGAAAGTTCAATGTCAGCACGAGCGTATTGTGTCCCGGCCACCGGGGCACAGATTTATTTGCCCAACGGCACCCTGATTCCAGCAGAGGGAATGGATCTGGAACTCACTCCGTATGTTCGCCGCCGCATTGCGGATGGCGGACTTTCGATGGGCAAAAAGCCCACTAAAAAGGCGGTTACAGAAGAACCTTCATAGGAGCGGCATTTGCTCATGCCTATTTCGTTTAATGAAATTTCACCCGGCTTGCTGGTTCCCGGTGCGGTATTAGAAATCGATAACAGCCGGGCGGTGCCGGGACAAGCCAACCTGGCTCAAAAGATCCTGGTGATTGCTCAAAAACTGAGCAGCGGGTCTGCTGCTGAGGCCACTTTATTGCGGATCTTCAATAGCAAGATGGCAGATGACGCGTTTGGGGTGGGTTCCATCCTTTCCCGGATGCTAAAAACCGTGCTGAAAAATACCAAAGGCATCCAGTTATTCGCAATGGCCCTGGATGATGCGGCAGGGGCTGCGGCGGCCAGTGCCACGATTACGGTGACCGGCACTGCCAGCGCGAACGGGACCATTGCCTTGTATGTGAACGATCAAAAAGTGAATATCCCGGTGCTCAGCGGGGATTCGGCCAATACCATCGCCACTGCCATTCACACCAAACTGGGCTCGGATCCAGAATTGCCGGTGAGTGCTTCAGTAGCTACCAATGTGGTGACGGTGACGGCTAAAAACAAAGGTACGCTGGGCAACCAGATGGTGGTGACCCATAGTTTTCTGGGCAAGGCGGGCAGTGAAGAATTGCCCGCTGGGGTGAGTCTGGCCATTACGGCAATGACGGGTGGGGCCACCGATCCCGATTTGGCCGATGCGATTGCTGCGCTGACCGAAGAGACTTTTGATCACATTGTGCAGCCCTTTACCGATTCCACCAGCTTAACTGCCATGAAAGCAGAGATGGACAGTCGCTGGAGCGCGGCCCGGATGCTGTATGGGCACAGCTATGCGGCCAAGAAAGATACTTTGTCCAATCTCTCCACTTTTGCCACGGGTTTAAACAACCGCAGTTTGACAGTACTGGGTTTTGCGGGAAGTCTGACTCCATCCTGGATCTGGGCAGCGGCTTATGGCGGACAATGCGCCTGGAGCCTCTCCATTGATCCGGCTCGTCCCTTACAAACCTTACCTCTGGTCGGAGTTCTGGCCCCCAAGCCGGAAGACCGGTTTACGCTGGAAGAGCAGAATGTCCTGCTCAGTCTGGGGCTGGCCACATTCACCGTCGATGATGACGGCACCGTGCGCATTCAGCGGGCAGTCACTACCTACAAGAAAAATGTCAGTAATGTGCCGGATTCATCCTATCGAGATACGGAAACCATGGCCACCTTGCAGCGCCTGGCGCAAGAGGTGCGCATTCGGATTGCCCAGAAATTCCCCCGGGTCAAACTGGCCCCCAACGGCAGCCGGATCGGGTTTGGGCAAGCACTGGTTACGCCCAATGACATGCGGGCGGAATTAGTAGCGCTCTTCAGCGAATGGGAAGAGCGAGGGCTGGTGCATGATTTTGCCCAATTCAAGCAGGATTTGCGGGTGGAAATCAACGCGGATGATCCCAACCGGCTGGATGTGTTGTTGCCACCCAACCTGGTGAACCAACTGCGAATTACCGCCATTCAACTGCAATTTCGTTTGTAGATTTTTGGCCCATAACCCAAAAGGAATCAGACCATGGGAAAACCGCTCGGTGGGATTTGCTCGGTGGCGATAGACGGGCAGCGCTATGATTTGCGCGGGGATGTGGAAATCCTGGGAGATATCAGCCGGGAAGGGGTGAAAGGACTGGATGGGGTGCATGGCTATTTGGAACGGCCTGAAATTCCCGGCTTTAACATGACCATTTCCGATAGTGGTGGCCTCAGTGTCGAGGTCCTTAAAAACTTCAAGGATTCCACGTTTAACCTGAACCTGATTAACGGAAAACAATACATTCTGCGCAACGGGTGGACCGAAAACCAGATCAGCCTGAACCCGGAAAACGGGGAAATTAAACTCGAATTCCGGGGCGTCAAACTGGAGGAATTATTATCATTATGAGCGCAATTGAAGTACCCCTGCAAGACGGGATCAAAATCGGAGAAACCGTGCATAAAAAAGTGCGCCTGCGGGAATTGACCATCGGGGAACAGTTGCAAGTGAATACGGATGCCGAACGGGTGGTGGCCACCCCCAGCGGGTATGCTCTGGTGCCCAGCCCGTCCTTGCTCACGTTTTTAACGTTACTCCGCCAGATCGTGCTGGTCAACGATCCGGACGTCTTTGTCAGTGAGGAACAACTCAAAAAATGCTCCTCCCGCGACTTTGATGCCCTCATCGTGGCATCCGGAAAACTGGAAAGCACCACGCTAGAGGCCGCCGAAGCCCGGGGGCGATCTGATAACCCAGAGAAAGCATCTTGAAACCATCGTGGCTTTCTTTGGGATTCGCACCGGCTGGAGCCGGACTGAAATCGAGGCTCTGACCCTCAGTCGAGCCATTGTACAAATGTACGCTGTGGGACAACAACAGGGGAAAATCGTATGAACAGCTTTCAAACCGCTGTGGAAATCCGGGTGGTCTCTGATCTGGAGCGCCGAATGACCGGGATGGGGCGCAGCCTGGATCGGTTTTCCCGAAACGGCAAGCAAGCCCTGAATGGGTTACGGGCCAGTGCCCTGGGGTTAAGCAACGGGCTGGATCTGTTGGGCAACCGTTGGACCGCCCTGGGCAGCGTGATCAGTATTGGCGGGACGGCCCGGTATCTCATGACCCTGGAAACTCAGTTGAAGCGGATCAAGGTACAAGCAGGCTTGTCTTCAGTTGAAATCAGCCGGTTCAAGGAGGAATTGTTTCAGGTAGCCAATTTGCGGGATGTGGCCAAATCGCCGGAAGAATTATTAGCGGCAGTGGATACCATTATTTCCAAGACCGGGGATATTGATCTGGCCCGGCGAAATCTGCGCAACATTGGCCTTGCCATGTCAGCCAGTGGCAGTAACGGAGAAGATATCGGCGCTATGGTGGCTGAGATGTCTCAGAAGCTGAATGTCAGTGATCCCAAGGACATTCAGACCATGCTGGATTTACTGGCCGCACAAGGCAAGCAGGGGACCTTTGAACTACGGGACATGGCCACTCAGGGGCCTCGGGTGTTTACGGCCATGAACCGCACGGGAAGACAAGGCGTGGATGCGGTGCGGGAAATGGGGGCGGTTTTACAAATTGTACGTCGGGGGACCAGCAGTGCCGAACAAGCCTCCACTGCGTATGAACGAATGATTGGCGGATTGATTGAAAAACAGAAAGAACTCAAAAAACTGGGCGTTTCCATCTGGGATCCCAAAGCCCTGAAACAAGGCCGTCAGCAAATGAGATCCACCATTACCATTTTTGAAGAGCTGATCCGCAAAACCAAAGGAGATCAGGCTACCTTATCTAAATTATTCGGAGATGAAGCGATCCGGGGGGTGGCCTCTATGGCCACCGAATGGCAAAAGACCAAACGCTTTGATTCGCTGGAACATTTTTACAAAATTCATGCCGACGGCAAACAAATTCTGAAAGACGCCGCTGAGATGGCGGATACCACTTCTTCCTCGTTAGAACGGGTGAATACCAGCGCCAAGCAATATGCGGAATCCCGCTTTGCCAAACCTTTAAAACAAGGGGGCAATCTGCTCTCGAATTTTCTGGATCAACCCGGCGCATCCGATATGGTCATGAACGGTCTGTTGGGTGTGGGCGGATTGATTATCGCCAATAAAGCCATGCGGGGCGTGGGTGGATTACTGGGAAAGGGAAAAGCGGGCAACGTGATTGGCGGCGCTTTGGGAATGGCAGGTGGAGCCATGCCGGTGTATGTGGTCAATTTCCCCGGGCAGGGCACCAGCATGCCGCTGGGTGAATTCTGGAG